>JAYRTK010000062.1:0-13824 GCA_041919595.1 Lysobacteraceae bacterium | reverse complement strand
CAGCGCATGCTGCATCCGGCTGCGCACCGGCAGCGCGGCGCCGATCCGCTTCGCGATCTCGCGCTCCATCCGGGCCTGGCCGCGACGCAGATGATCGACGTAGGCGCCGGCCTCCGCGCTCTTCACATCCAGACGCAGCCGTCCGCCCGGCGACAGCCCGCGCTTCGGCACCGCGATCCCGGGTACACCGCCGCGGTAGTTCGTCAGCGGTGCTTCCCGGAACATCACCAGGTAGGTCCCCACCGACTGCGCCGCACCGGCCTTCGGCACCATCGACGGTCGACTCGACAGTCCCCCGATCTCGTAGGCGCCGGGACTGCCGTCATTGCGCGCATTGGTCATCGCCGAAGCGATCGAGGCGGCGATCGGCGCCTTGGCCGGCGTCCGATCCGCGCTGGCCGATGACAGCCGCGCGGACAGATGGGGATAGGCGGCGGCACCGGCGACCGCGACCCCCGCGACCGGCAACAGCACGCGTGCCGAAAATTTCGATGTGCTCATGACGACCCTCGATTGCGCATGTTCGCGGATGGCATCGGAATGGCGGCGGAGTGCGGGACGCGCACCCGTGGAAAGCCGCTCCGGCCCCAGTTTACGTGGTTCGCCGGGCGATCCGTCCGGCGGTTCAGTCGGCGGTGCCGGCGGCGAAGCGCCGATCGACGTAATCGTCGATGATCCGCACGAACTCCCCGGCGATGCCTTCGCCCCGGAGCGTGACCGCCTTTTCGCCGTCGATGAACACCGGCGCCGCGGGCGCCTCGCCGGTCCCCGGCAGGGAAATGCCGATGTGGGCGTGGCGGGACTCGCCCGGGCCGTTGACCACGCATCCCATCACCGCGAGGGTGAGGTTCTCGGCGCCGGGATGGGTGATCTTCCATTCCGGCATCTTCGCGCGCACATGCTCCTGCACGGTCTGGGCCAGTTCCTGGAAGAAGGTGCTGGTGGTGCGTCCGCAGCCCGGACAGGCGGTGACCATCGGCGTGAACGCGCGCAGGCCCATGGTCTGCAGCAGTTCCTGGGCGACGATCACTTCCTGCGTGCGCGACGCTCCGGGTTCGGGCGTGAGCGAGATGCGGATGGTGTCGCCGATGCCTTCCTGGAGCAGCACGCCGAGCGCGGCGCTGGACGCGACGATGCCCTTGCTGCCGATCCCGGCCTCGGTCAGACCCAGATGCAGCGCGAATTCCGAACGCGCGGCGAGATCGCGGTAGACCGCGATCAGTTCCTGCACGCCGCTGACCTTCGCGCTGAGCACGATGCGCTCGCGGGCCAGTCCGAGTTCCACCGCGCGTTCGGCCGAATCGATCGCCGAGCGGATCAGAGCTTCGCGCAGGACGCGCCCGGCCTCCCAGGGTTCGGCACGGCGGGCGTTCTCATCCATCAACTGCGCGGCCAGCGACTGGTCCAGCGAGCCCCAATTGGCGCCGATGCGCACCGGCTTGCCGTAACGGATCGCGAATTCGATCAACTGCGCGAACTGGGTGTCCTTCTTCTTGCCGAAGCCGACGTTGCCGGGATTGATCCGGTACTTCGCGAGCGCCTCGGCGCAGGCCGGCTCCGCCGCGAGCAGCTGATGGCCGTTGTAGTGGAAGTCGCCGATGATCGGGACTTCGATGCCCATCATCGCCAGCTTGTCGACGATCCGCGGCACCGCGGCGGCGGATTCGGGGTTGTTCACCGTCACCCGCACCAGTTCCGACCCCGCACGCCACAGCTCCGCGACCTGTTTCGTCGTCGCCGCGACATCGGCGGTATCGGTATTGGTCATCGACTGCACCACCACCGGCGCGGCGCCGCCGACCGCGACCTGACCGATGCGGACCTGACGGGTGGAACGACGGTCGGCGGTACCGAACACGGGCGCCGCGTCGTCGCGGCAAGGCAGGGGCTGTGCGGACATGGGCGCATTCTACCCGCGCAGCATCCCACCCGTAGGAGGGCCTTCAGGCCCGAGCTTCCGGATGGCGGGCGAATGCGCACGCGAGCGCTTCGGGCCTGAAGGTCTTCCCGTGAAAGGAGCCGGGCGTGAAGGCCCTCCTACGGGAACGACGGCGTCCCGTATCCTGTTCCCATGTTCGACCCGCCCGCCACCGACGACCGCAAGGCGCTGAGTCCCAGCCAGCTGAACGCGCTCGCCCGCAATCTGCTCGAAGACGCCTTCCCGCTGATCTGGGTCGAAGGCGAATTGGGCAATCTCTCGCGCCCGGCCTCGGGCCATCTGTATTTCACCCTGAAGGACGAACGCGCCCAGGTCCGCTGCGCGCTGTTCAAGCCCAAGAGCCAGTGGCTGAAGTTCGTGCCGCGCGAGGGCCTGCGGGTGCTCGCGCGCGGCCGTCTGACCCTGTACGAGGCCCGCGGCGACTACCAGTTGATCCTGGACACCATGGAGGAGGCCGGCGAAGGCGCGTTGCGGCGCGCGTTCGAGCAGCTGAAGGCGAAACTGCAGGCGGAAGGCCTGTTCGACCGGACCCGCAAACGCCCCCTGCCCGACCACGTCCGCCGCCTCGGCGTGCTCACCTCGCCGAGCGGCGCGGCCGTGCGCGATGTGCTGAGCGTGTTGCGCCGTCGATTCCCGCTGCTGGAGGTGGACATCCTGCCGGTGCAGGTGCAGGGCGACACCGCCGCGGCGCAGATCGTCCGGATGCTCCAGGCCGCCGGCCGCAGCGGCCGCTACGATGCGCTGCTGGTCACCCGCGGCGGCGGGTCGCTGGAAGATCTGTGGGCCTTCAACGACGAGGCCCTCGCCCGCGCCATCGCCGCATCGCCGGTGCCGGTGGTCTCGGCGGTCGGCCACGAGGTCGACGTCACCCTCGCCGATTTCGCCGCCGACCTGCGCGCGCCGACGCCATCGGTGGCGGCGGAACTGCTGGTGCCGGACCGCGCCGATCTCGCCGCCCGCCTGCGTGCCGACGCCCGTCGTCTGCAGACGCTGCAGCAGCGCCTGCTGCACCAGGCCGCGCAACGATCGGACCGCGCCGCCCTGCGGCTGCAGGCGCAGCGCCCGCAGGCACGGCTGGAAGCACTGCATCGGCGCCAGCACGATGCCCTGCGTCGACTGCACGCCGCCTGGGCACGACAGGACCAGCAGCGCCGCGCGCAACTGCGACACGCCGCGGCGGTCCTGCGCGCATCGCGCCCGCAACGCCGGCTGTCGCTGCTGCGCGAGCGCCTGCGCGCGCTCGCGCCGCGGCCGCAGGCGGCGACCGCACGCAGCCTGCAGCGCCACGCCCTGCGGCTGCACGGACTGGCGCGCTCGCTGGAAGCGGTCAGCCCGCTGGCCACCGTCGCCCGCGGCTACGCCATCCTGCTGCGGGAGGACGGTCGCATCGTGCGTAGCGTCGCGGATACCGCACGAGGCGATCGACTGGATGCGCGCCTGCACGACGGTGTCCTGAAACTGCGGGTCGACGATCCATGAATCCGGCGCGGTAACGCAGGTTCCAGTCCACCGCGCAGCGTTTTCGGGAAGGCCGGTGGCGGACAGGCGCCCGCGCTAGGCCGTCGGCCTGCGCGCGTATTCGATTTCGACCGCCTTCGCCTCTTCGCCCTGCGGCGAAAGATTGGTCATGGTGATGATCAGGCGATCATCGTCTGGCTGCTCGATCTCGGTACGCCAGCCCCAGCGCGGACCCGGCGGGGTCTGACCATCGCCATAGCTGCCGAGCACGGCGAAATGCGCCGGATCGGATTCGCCGGAACTCTGCGAGAACATGATCGAGCTGCCGCAATGGAAGCTGTCGACCCACGCGCATTCCCAGCGTTTCTCGTCGATGTGATAGCCGTACAGCGCCACCCCGGCGTAACTGCGGTCGTCGAATTCCCAGGTGTATTCGTGCAGCAGGAAGCGGCCGCCCAGCAGCGGACGCAGGCTGCCGCGCTGGGCCGATTCCGCGGCCAGCATGTCGCGCTCGAACCACAGCCGGTACACCCCCTCCCACTCGCCCGCCATGCGCGCGAGGCGTCGATGGGGGCTCTCGTGGGCACGGCCGGCAGCGTCATGGATCTGATCGTCGGTCATCGTCATCGCACGGCCCCCTGTTCCGTTCACCGCCGAGCCTACTCCAGCGCCCGGCGGCCGGGTAGCGCCCGGGGGGCGATGCCGGGCGGCCCGCTCCATGGGTTTCGCGACCCTCCGCACGGGCTGAAACGCTAAAAAAATGTTATGACTGTCGCCCGTTCGCCCCGCCACGCAGCGCGGGGACGGCGCCGGAGCGCGCCGCATCGCTGCTTTTCCGCCCTCAACAATGGATCAGGAGGTTTCATGCAGAACCGCAATTACCGCCGTACGGCAGCGCGCCGCTCCGTGCCGACGCTGACCGTCCTCGCCTTCGCACTCGCCGTCGCCCTGCCCGCCCTCGCCCAGGACGTCCCGTCCGCGGGACAGGCCGGCGATCTCGACGAAATCCAGGTGCTCGGCAGCCGCGCCAAGAACCGCACCGCCGCCGAAACCGCCGCCCCGGTCGACATCATCGGCAGCGAGCAGCTCGAGCGCACCGGCGCACGCGAGCTCGGCCAGCTGCTGCAGATGCTGGAGCCGAGCTTCAACTTCTCCCGCACCACCATTTCCGACGGAACCGACATCATCCGCCCGGCCACGCTGCGCGCGCTCGGCCCGGATCAGGTGCTGGTGCTGGTCAACGGCAAGCGCCGCCATCAGCAGGCGCTGGTGAACGTGCAGCAGACCATCGCGCGCGGTTCGGCCGGCACCGACATCAACGCGATCCCGGTGACGGCCATCGACCGCATCGAAGTCCTGCGCGACGGCGCCGCGGCGCAGTACGGCTCCGACGCCATCGCCGGCGTGATCAACATCGTGCTGAAGAAGCAGACCAAGGAAACCCAGCTGTTCTTCGAAGCCGGCGAAACCCGCAAGGGCGACGGCGAGGTGCTGCACGGCGGTCTCAACCATGGCTTCGAGATCGGCGACGGCGGCTACCTCAATCTCACCGCCGAATACCGCGATCGCGGCGATACCAACCGCGCCGGCAAGGACAGTCTGCGGGTCAGCCCGCCGCGCGTGACCCAGCGCATCGGCGATGCCGATTCGAAGGACGCCTTCCTGTGGGCCAACAGCGCGTTCCGTCTCGGCGGCGGCGAACTGTACGCGTTCGGCGGATTCTCGCGCCGCGAGGGCGATTCCTCCGGCTTCTTCCGCAGCGCCGGCGACGGCCGCACGGTGCCGGACCTCTACCCCGACGGCTTCCTGCCCAACATCATCACCACCGTCGACGATGCCTCGCTCGCGGTCGGCTACCGCGCGGCGCTCGGCGACAACTGGGACTGGGACGTGTCGGTCAACCATGGCCGCAGCAAGTTCGGCTTCCACGAGCGCAACTCGGTCAACGTCAGTTGGTGGTACGAACCGCTGGGCGCCGGCATCTACGGCGAATCCCCGACGTCCGCCGACACCGGCACCCTGAAGTTCGACCAGACCACGGTCAATCTCGACTTCCGCGGCACCCTCGACATCGGCAACAGCGAACCGCTGAGCCTCGCGGTCGGCGGCGAATACCGCAACGAGAACTACGCCATCGAAGCCGGCGACCCGGTGTCCTACACCTACGGCCGCACCAACAATCCGGCGATCGTCATCCTCAACCAGAACGGCGGTTTCGCCGCGCCGGGCATCCAGGGCTTCCCGGGCTTCTCGCCGAACGAGGAAGTGGACGACGGCCGCCACAACTACGCGGTGTACGCCGACGCCGAAACCCGTTTCGGTGGCAAGTTCCTGGTCGGTGGCGCGGTGCGCTTCGAGGACTACTCCGACTTCGGCAACACCACCACCGGCAAGCTGTCGCTGCGCTACGACTTCACCGACACCTTCGCGCTGCGAGGCACCGTCTCCACCGGCTTCCGCGCCCCGGGCGTGCAGCAGTTGTTCTACAGCCAGCGCTCGACCAACATTGATCCGGCGACCGGCCTGCTGGCCGACACGCTGACCGCGCGGCAGGACAGCGCCGTGACCCGCGCGTTCGGCATCGATGCGCTGAAGGAAGAGGAATCGAAGAGCCTCTCGGCCGGCTTCAGCTGGCGTCCGAACGATCGCTTCAGCCTCACCGTCGACGTGTTCCGCATCGACATCGACGACCGCATCATCTTCTCCAGCAACATCGCGCCGGAAACCCTCGGCACCGACGGCCTGCCCTGCAACGGCACCAACAGCAACTGCCCGATCCGCGCGATCCTCGCGCCGTTCGGCGTCGCCCAGGCGCAGTTCTTCACCAACGCCATCGACACCCGCACCACCGGCGTGGACGTGGTCGCCGAGTACAGCAACGAGGCCCTGGGCGGTACGCTCGATCTGACCGCGCTGCTGCACTGGAACGACACCGAGGTGAAGGCGCGCCGTTCGCAGTCGCCGATCCTCTCGCCGACCCAGTTGTTCGACGACAGCCAGGTCACCCTGGTGGAAGAAGGCCAGCCGGGCGAACACCACGTCTTCCAGGCGGTCTGGAGCCGCGGCGCGTTCGACTGGACCCTGCGCGCGAACTACTACGGCGAAGTCGCCGGCGAAGGCTTCACCCCCGGCTTCAAGCAGACCTGGGACGGCGCCACCCTGTTCGACGCCGCGCTCGGCTGGAACGTGAACGACAAGCTGCGCATCACCGTCGGCGGCAACAACATCTTCGACACGTATCCCGACAAGTGGGATGCGGTGAACGCCTTCCCGTTCCCGCAGCTCGGCTTCACCTACGGTTGGGAAACGCTGCCGTTCGGCATCAACGGGGCCTACTTCTACGGCAAGGTGGATTACCGCTTCTGATCGCGGCGACCATCTCGCGAGGTGTTCCCGGAACGGGCGGCGCAGGCCGCCCGTTCTTTTTCCGCCTGTCGCCAACCCCGTTGTCCCGCCCGGGGCGTTTGCCGGTCTGCCCACTCACGGAGACCCGCCATGCGTCGCACCGCCCCCCGTCCACCGTCGTCCATCCTCGTCCGCCATGCGCTTGCCATCGCCGTCCTCGGCGCGCTCGTCCTCGCCGGATGCCATCGCAACACGACCGTGGCCGAGGCGCCGGCAGCCGCCGAGGAAGTCACCGCCGACAAACAGGGCGCGCTCGCGCAGTACGCGCCGGCCACCTCCACGGAGGCCGATGCGGAACAAGCGCTCGACAGGGTCGTCGTCACCGGAACACGCGTGCGCCGCGCGCAGGAGCGCAAGGCCGCCGGCCTCGTGGGCAACGTCGCCTACACGCCACCGGTACCCGCGTCGCCCCCGCCTCCGCCGATGCCGGTCATGGCGATCTCGCGCGAAGCGATGCCGATGCCCGAAGCCGAAAACACCGAGCAATACGCGGAGCGCGACGACAACCCGGTCAAACGCGTGTCCGAGGAACCGGTCTCCACCTTCTCGATCGACGTCGATACCGGCAGCTACAGCAACGTGCGCCGGATGCTGCGCCAGGGCGTTCGACCGCCGGCCGACGCGGTGCGCGCGGAGGAGATGATCAATTATTTCGACTACGGCCATCCGGGTCCGTCGTCGCTCGCGACTCCGTTTCGCGTCACCACCGAAATCGCACCGGCGCCGTGGAACGGCAAGCGTCAACTGCTGATGATCGGCATCAAGGGCTACGACGTGCCCAAGGCCGAACTGCCGCCGGCGAATCTGGTGTTCCTGATCGATACCTCAGGCTCGATGCAGAGCGAGGACAAGCTGCCGCTGCTCAAGCAGTCGTTCGCGCAACTCGTCGAACAACTGCGGCCGCAGGACCGGGTATCGCTGGTGGTGTACGCCGGCTCCGCGGGCGTGGTGCTCGAACCCACGCCGGGCAGCGAGAAGGACACGATCCTCGCCGCGCTCGACGATCTGGCCGCCGGCGGCAGCACCAACGGCGGCGCCGGCATCCAGCTGGCCTACGCGATGGCGAAGCAGGGCTTCGTGAAGCATGGCGTGAATCGCGTGATCCTCGCCACCGACGGCGATTTCAACGTCGGCACCACCGACCAGAAGGCGCTGGAAACCCTGGTCGGCGATCAGCGCAGGAGCGGCATCGCCCTGACCACGCTCGGCTTCGGCCAGGGCAATTACAACGACGCGATGGCCGAGCGTCTGGCCGATGTCGGCGACGGCAACCATGCCTACATCGACACGCTGCAGGAAGCGCGCAAGGTCCTGGTGCAGGAAATGCAGTCGACCCTGCTGACCATCGCGAAGGACGTGAAGATCCAGATCGAGTTCAACCCGGCGCAGGTCGCGGAATACCGCCTGATCGGCTACGAGAACCGGATGCTCCGCCGCGAGGATTTCGCCAATGACCGGGTCGACGCCGGCGACATCGGCGCCGGCCACGAGGTCACCGCGCTGTACGAGATCGTGCTGGTCGGCTCGGACGCCGCGCGCCTGCCGGCGCTGCGCTACGGCGACGCGCCGAAGGCCGCCGCACCCGCGATCGCGAGCGAGCTCGCCCATCTGCGCCTGCGTTACAAGCGCCCGGGCGAAGACACCAGCCGCCTGATCGAAACGCCGATCGCGAAGCCCCACGAACCGCGCCGCCACGCCCCCAGCGCCTCGCTGCGCTTCGCGGCGACGGTCGCCGCCTACGCCGATGCGCTGCGCGGCGGCAGGAACATCGACGGCTGGACCTGGGAGGACATCGCCCGCAGCGCACGCACGACGATCGGCACGGACCCGTGGAAACAACGCGCCGAGTTCATCGGCCTGATCGACGACGCACGGCGGCTCACCGCCGGCGATGCCCCGCAGATCGGGATGATCGCCGACTGAGTCCGCAGGCGACGGCGGCCGCAGGGCCGTCGTCGCCGGACGCCGGCCACCACCATGCATGCGCATCGTGCCCTGCCCGCTCCCCGTCGCCATCGGCCGCGAAACGCGACGGGCTTCACGCAGCGGGCGTCTGCCCTTAACCTGATCGGCATGAACGATGTGGCGGAGGTCAGCGACGAAAGCCTCATGCTCGCCTACGCGGCGGGCGATGCGGCTGCGTTCGAACGCCTCTACCACCGCCATCGCGGCAAGCTCTACCGCTTCCTCGCCCGCCAGGTCTACGGCAACGGGGCACTCGCGGACGAACTCTTCCAGGATGTGTGGCAGCGCGTGATCGCCGCGCGCCAGGGCTGGAAACCGGAGGCGGCGTTCTCCACCTGGCTGTACCGGATCGCGCACAACCGGCTCGCCGACCACTGGCGAGCCTTGCAGCACCGGCCGCCGGCGCCCGATGACGCCGACGAGCGCACCGAGCGCATGCCCGACCACGACACCCCGGAACGGCAGTTGTCGGAATTCGAAGAGCGGCGCAGGCTGCGGCTGGCGCTGGACGAATTGCCCGAGGAGCAGCGGGAAGTGGTCCTGCTGCGGCTGGAACAGGATCTGAGTCTGGAGGAAATCGGCGACATCACCGGCGTCGGCCGGGAAACCGTGAAGTCCAGGTTGCGTTACGCCATGGACAAACTGCGCCAGAGGCTGAACCCATGAACCGTCGCATCGAACCCCTGTCGCCGGAAGAACGCGACCTCGCCGAGCGCCTCGCGCGCCTGGGCGGGCCGCGCGAACCCGCGCCTGCGCTCGACGCGGCGATCCTGGCCGCGGCGCGTGCCGCGGTGGCCGGAGATGCCGTGGCCGCCGCGCCGCCGGCACCGGCCGCGCCGGCGGCCCCGAAGGTCACGCCGATCCGGCCGCGCACCACCGTGCCGCGCTGGCCGTGGGGCATGGGGCTGGCCGCCACCGTGGTGCTCGCCGCCGGCATCGGCTGGAAGCTGCAGGGCGACGGCGACGGCAGTTCGGCCGAGTCCGCGTCAGCCCCTGCGGCCGCCGCGATGGCGGACGAAGCGATGGAAGCGGTGATGATCGATCCGCCTGCCGCGCCTCCACCGCCCCCGCCGCTCGAAGCCGACGCGGCCGCTGCGCCGCAGCGGCGCGACGGCGAAGCGCTCGCACGCACCGCCGCCAAGTCCGCCCCCGGATTCACCGCCGATGCGCCGGCCACCGCCGATGCCATCGCCGAAGCGGTGCCTGCCGCCCCGCCCGCGGCGGTCGCCGCCGCCCCTGCGGCCGAGCCCGAGCAGGGCATCGACATCAGCCGCGAAGAGAAGGCCGTCTTCGACCTGTCCGGGACCCAGGTCCCGCGCAGCGAGATCCCCAGCGACCGCGCCGCCGGTGCCGCGGAATACACGCGGACCCCGTTGAACCAGCGTCGCGAACAGCAGACGCGGGCCAGCCGCACGGCCCAGGCCGAAGCACCGCCCGCGCCGCCGCCACCGCCCTCCGCGCTCGAATCCCCCCGCGACCGCGCACGCCGGGCGCTGGGCGAGACCCGGGCCGAGACGGCGGACACGGACAAGCGTTCCGGCAACATCGCCCCCACCGGCGGCTACGACGAACGGCCGCCGGTCTCGGCGGACTCGCCGGAATTCCGTCAGGCCTGGCTGCAGCGCATCCGCGCCCTGCTGGCCGCGGGCGACACCGCTGCTGCCGGCCAGAGCCTGCAGGAATTCCGCCGTCGTTATCCCGACGTCGAACTGCCCGACGATCTGCGCAAACTGGCGGCGACGCTGCCGCCGCCCACGCCCTGAGGCGCCGCCCGCGACCCCGGGCCGGATGTTTCCACGATGACACTGCAGACACTGCTCGGGCCGGTCTCGCACCTGCTCGAAGTCCGTCACAGCCGGTTTCTCGCCCGAGCGGTGCCGCTCGACGCGGGCGGCGACACCGCGCAGGCCGCGCTCGCACCGCTCTGCGACCCCGACGCCACCCACAACTGCTGGGCATGGCGCGTCGGCGCGCAGTACCGCTCCAGCGACGACGGCGAACCGGCCGGCACCGCCGGGCGCCCGATCCTCGCCGCCATCGACGGTCAGGGCTGCGACCGGGTCCTGGTGGTGGTGACGCGCTGGTTCGGCGGCATCAAGCTCGGCGCAGGCGGACTGGTCCGCGCCTACGGCGGTGCCGCCGCCGAATGCCTGCGCCGCGCGGAGAAACGGCCACTGATCGCATTCGCGGAATTTGAATTCGCCTGTCCGTTCGCGCATCTCGGCGACGCGCACGCGGCCCTCAACGCGGCCGGCGCGATCAAGGACGACGAGCGCTTCGATGCGGATGGCGTCATCCTGCGGGCGCGATTGCCCGCCGACCGTCTCGACGACTTGAAAACCCGGCTCCGCGACGCCACCCGTGACCGGGTGCGGTTCACAGCGCCCGGCTGAACGCGACCTTCGCGGGCGCAGCAGGCGGCATCGTGCCGAGCACGCCCCCGCCCCTACCGACCGCGCCATGAGCACACCCGATCCGATTTCCACCAAGGCCCCCATCGGCAAGCTGCATCCGCTCTGGCCTTTCGTCCGCGTCCATTCCGGGCTGTTCGTCGGCTGGCTGGCCGCGCTCGCGGTGTCCTCCACCGCGTCGCTGACCCTGCCGTTCGCGACCAAGGTGATGGTCGACCAGGGCTTCCGCAGCGGCAGCGGCAGCGACATCGATCGCGCCTTCCTGTTGATCCTGGGAGTCGCGCTGGTGCTGGCGCTGGGCACCGCGACGCGCTTCTTCTTCGTTTCGCTGCTGAGCGAACGCGTGGTCGCCGATCTGCGCGAACGGCTCTACGGTCATCTGATCGGGCTCGACAGCGGCTTCCACGAGCGCAATCGCAGCGGCGAACTCGTCTCGCGCCTCACCGCCGACGTCGAACTGATCCGAGGCATGGTCGGCAGCGTGATGTCGATCGCCCTGCGCAGCGCGATCACCCTGACCGGCGCCCTCGCGATGCTGTTCGTGACCAGTCCGCGATTGGCGGCCTGGGCACTGGTCGGCATTCCGCTGGCGGTGCTGCCGCTGGTGGTCGGCTCGCGCCGGCTGCAGAAGATCTCGCGCAGCACCCAGGACCGGATCGCCGACGCCAACGCGCTGGCCTCCGAAACCCTCGGCGCGGTGCGCACGGTGCAGGCCCACGCGCGCGAAGGCTACGAGCGCGGGCGTTTCGGCGACGCGGTGCGGGTCGCGGTCGGAGCCGCGCGCAAGCGCATCGGCGCACAGGCGATGATGACCGCGGCGATGATCGCGATCTTTTTCGGCGCGATCCTGCTCGTGCTGTGGTCGGGCGCGCACGACGTCCTGGCCGGGCGCATGAGCGCCGGTACCCTCATCCAGTTCGTGTTCTACGCGATCTTCGCCGGCGGTTCGGTCGCGGCGTTGGCCGAGGTCTGGAACGAAGTCCAGCGCGCCGCCGGCGGGATGAGCCGCATCGCCGAATTGCTGGAGGAATCCGCCGACATCGTCGCACCGGCGCAACCGGCGTTGCTGCCGACGCCGCTGCGCGGCGAGATCGTGCTCGAACACGTCGACTTCCGCTACCCGATGCGTCCCGATGCGCCGGCGCTGGAGGATTTCAGCCTGCACGTGCGCCCCGGCGAAACCGTCGCCCTGGTCGGCCCCTCGGGTGCCGGCAAGAGCACGGTGTTCTCGCTGTTGCTGCGCTTCCACGACCCGCAGGCCGGGCGGATCACGATCGACGGCGTGGGCATCCGCGACTGCGATCCGCTCGCATTGCGCGAACGGATCGCGCTGGTGCCGCAACAGCCGACCCTGTTCGCGGCCAGCGCGCGCGACAACATCCGCTACGGCCGGCTGGAAGCGGACGACGCCGAGGTCGAGGCCGCGGCGCGGTCGGCCGAGGCCCATGATTTTCTCGAAGCGCTGCCGAAAGGCTACGACGAGGAACTCGGCGAACGCGGCGTGCGCCTGTCCGGTGGACAGCAGCAGCGCATCGCCATCGCCCGCGCGCTGCTCAAGGACGCGCCGGTGCTGCTGCTGGACGAAGCGACCTCTGCGCTCGACGCGCAGAGCGAGCGCGCGGTGCAGCATGCGCTGGAGAACCTGATGCGCGGCCGCACCACCCTGGTGATCGCGCACCGCCTGGCCACCGTGCTCAAGGCCGACCGCATCGTTGTCATGGATCACGGCCGGATCGTGGCCGAAGGCAGCCACGAAGCCCTGCTGGCGCAAGGCGGCCTGTATGCCGAACTGGCGAGACTGCAGTTCCTCGACGGCGGCGCCCCGGGCGTATGATCGGACCCCATCGCCTGGCGACCGGGAGCGAACGATGAGCGAAGACGAAACGATCTACGACGTGGTGATGAACCACGAAGAGCAGTATTCGATCTGGCCGGCCGAGCGCGAATTGCCGCTCGGCTGGGCCCGTGCCGGTTTCCGCGGCACGAAGAGCGAATGCCTGGCGTACATCGAAAAGGTCTGGACCGACATGCGCCCGCTGTCGCTGCGCCGAAGGATGGAAGGCGGCAACTGATCGCCATGCGGGCCGCAAGGCCGACGACGAGCACGGACATGCCGGCCGCGCAACACGTCGACAACAGAAAGACGGAAGCGGGGACAACAAAAAAGCCGACGGGATGACCGTCGGCTTTTTTGCGGTAGATGGCGCGCCCGGAAGGATTCGAACCTCCGACCCCCAAGTTCGTAGCCTGGTGCTCTATCCAACTGAGCTACGGGCGCGTGGTGCAGAAGCGGAATTGTGCCAACTTGAAACCGGTTGGTCAATCCTCGCCGGTGCTGATGCGGCGATTTAGTTTCGACACGATGCAGCGAACGCGGCGAACCGCTGATCGCATACCGCTACTGTGCCGATCACGCTTCGGTACAACAGTGGCGGAGAGTGAGGGATTCGAACCCTCGATGGAGCTTTTGACCCCATACTCCCTTAGCAGGGGAGCCCCTTCGGCCTCTCGGGCAACTCTCCGTCGGCGCGACGATGCGCGCGTGAAAGCATAACCCGCTCAGTCGCCCTGCGGCAAACCCGAATTCGGGCTGTGGCCTTCACCGCGCTGGATACGCTGGTAGATCTCTTCGCGGTGCACGGCCAC
>JAYRTK010000061.1:9455-14162 GCA_041919595.1 Lysobacteraceae bacterium | reverse complement strand
CGGCCGCGATCGGGCCTGGCCGGCGATCCATCGCGGCCGAAGCCGCTCCTACGAAGGGAAGGTCAGACGTTGAGCAGCAGGAACTCGCGTTCCCACGAGCTGATGACGCGGAAGAAGGTCTCGTATTCCTTGCGCTTGACCGAGATGTAGGCGCGGACGAAACGCGTCCCCAGCAGGTCGTGCAGTTCGGTGCAGGTCTCCATGCGGTCCAGGGCCTCGCCCAGCGAGCGCGGCAGCACGAAACCGACATCGTGCGCACTGGTCGCCAGCGGCGCGGTCGCCTCGCGTTTCTCGCGGATGCCGAGCAGACCGCAGGCCAGGGTCGCGGCCATGGCCAGATAGGGATTCGCGTCGGAACCGGCGAAGCGACTCTCGATCCGGGTGTTTTCGAGCGTATCGAGCGGCACGCGCAGGCCGCAGGTGCGGTTGTCGTAGCCCCACTGCACGTTCTTGGGCGAGACCTCGCCGAACGCGAGCCGACGATAAGAGTTCACGTTGGGGCCGAGAAAGGCCATCGCCGAAGGCACGTACGCCTGCAGGCCGCCCAGATAATGCGAGAACAGCCGGCTCTGCTCGCCCTGGCGGCGACCGGCGAACACGTTGCGGCCGGTGCGGCTGTCGACCAGGCTCTGGTGGATGTGCATCGCGCTGCCGGGCTCGTTCTCCATCGGCTTGGCGAGGAAGGTGGCGTAGACCCCGTGGCGCAGGGCCGCCTCGCGCATGGTCCGCTTGAACAGGAACACCTGGTCGGCGCGCGACATCGCGTCGGCATGGGTGAAGTTCACCTCCAACTGCGCGGCGCCGGATTCGTGGATCAGCGTGTCCACGTCCAGCTCCATCGCGTCGCTGTAGTCGTACATCAGGTCGAGGATCGGATCGAACTCGTTGACCGCGTCGATCGAATACGACTGGCGTGCGGTTTCCGGCCGCCCCGAACGGCCGGCCGGCGGCTGCAACGGGAAATCGGGATCGGTGTTCTTCTGCACCAGGAAGAATTCGACTTCCGGCGCCACCACCGGACGCAGGCCTTCGGCCTCGTAGGCATCGAGCACGCGCTTGAGCACGTTGCGCGGCGCCAGATCGTGCCGCGCGCCGTCCTTGGTGAAGCAGTCGTGGATGACCTGCGCGGTCGGATCGGTGGCCCAGGGCACCAGACGCACGGTTTCCGGGTCCGGACGCAACAGCATGTCGGCGTCGGAGGGCGTGGTCAGATCGTAGTAATCGTCCGGATAGTCGCCGGTGACCGTGGTGGCGAAGATGCCCTCGGGCAGGCGCGTGCCGTAGTCGTGCGAGAACTTGTCGGCGGGAATGATCTTGCCGCGGGCGTTGCCGGTCATGTCCGGCACCAGACATTCGACCTCGGTGATCCGGCGATCCTTCAGCCAGCGCATCAGGGCATGTTCGCCGGGCTGCACCACGTGCGTGGTGCCTCCGCGTTTTCGCGCGACGGGTTTGGGGGCCATCTTGCGCGCCGCCTTGCGGGCGGCGCTGCGGCCGGGTTTCGGTGGACTCGGTTTTCGCGGACTCATGGGGTCATCGTATCCGTTGCGTCGCGCGTTGTCGGCAGGCATCGCCGAACGCGCGGAAGATGGCGTGATGGAACGGGTTCTCCAGCACTTTCCATTCGGGATGCCATTGCACCGCGAGCAGGAACGCGCCCTCGCGAACCACGCCGCCATCGAAACGATAGGCTTCGATCAGGCCATCGGGCGCGGTAGCCTCCACCCTGAGCCCTTCGCCGAGCCGGGCGATGCCCTGCCCGTGCAGCGAATTGACCTCGACGCGATCGGTGCCCGCGATCCCGGCGAGGATGCCGCCCGGGGTCAGCACGACGTCGTGGACCGGCGCGTACTGCACGTCGAGCGGGGCGTCGAGGTTTTCGCGATGATCCATGAAGCCTTCGACCTCGTGCACCTTCTGGTGCAGGCGCCCGCCGAAGGCCACGTTGATCTCCTGGAAGCCGCGGCAGATCGCCAGGATCGGCACGCCCAGTTCGATCGCCAGCGGAATCAGCGCCAGATTGGTCGCATCGCGGGCGGGGTCGTGCAGATTGCCCTCGTAGCTGGGTTCGTCCGAATAATGATGCGGCTCGATGTTGCTCACCGCGCCGGTCAGCAGGATGCCGTCCAGACCTTCCAGCAGTTCGCGCAGCGGCAGCGGCGGCTGCAGGCCGGGAATCAGCAGCGGCAGACATTCGGCGCCGTCGATCACTGCGCGGACGTACTTTTCGCCCGCCGCCAGGAACGGATGCGGGCCGATCATCTTGCGGTCGGTGGGCAGGCCGACCAGCGGTGGCCGTGCCATGCGGAAAGGCATGCGGAGCGCTCGTGCAGCGCCGGAAAGGCGACTTCCGCACGTTAACCGGCCCGTTCGATTTCTGCAACACGGCACCCGGAAAGCATGTCAATCGCTGCCGCGTTGCTGCGCCGCAGCAGCGATTTTTCGGCGAATTCCCGAAAAAGCTGGCAAGATGGCCGTTGAGTATTCTTGACGCCTTTCCGCTGCTTTCGCCAACTGTCACACTGTTGCGAGCCCTCATGAACCCCGCATCCCTCATGCCCGCAAGCCTTTCTCACGAAGACCTTCTTGCACTGCAGCAGACACCGGACTGCGAGCTGGTCGATCTGATCCTGCCCGACATGAACGGCCTGCTCCGCGGCAAGCGGATCACCCGCGGTGCGCTGGAGAAGGTCTACGCCGACGGCGTCTGTCTGCCGATGTCGCTGATCGCCACCGACATCACCGGCAATACCGTCGAGGAAACCGGCCTGGGGTACGACATCGGCGACGAGGATCGCATCTGCCGACCGGTCCCCGGCAGCCTGCGTCCGGTGCCGTGGTCGCCGCGACCGATGGCGCAACTGCTGCTGTCGATGGAAGACGCCGACGGCGGCATGTTCGAGGCCAACCCGCGCGAAGTGCTCAAGCGCGTGCTCGCGCGCTATGCCGAACGCGGCCTGCGCCCGGTGGTCGCGGTGGAACTGGAGTTCTATCTGTTCGATCGTCTGCCCGACGCGCACGGACGCCCGCAACCGCCGGTCAACGCGCACACCGGCCTCCGCAACACCAGCACGCAGGTCTACTACATCGAGGATCTCAACGATTTCCGCGACTTCATCGACGCCGTGTCCTGCGCCTGCAAGGCCCAGGGCATTCCCGCCGACACCGCGGTCGCCGAATACGCCCCGGGCCAGTTCGAGATCAACCTCAAGCACCGCGACGACGCCCTGCTCGCCTGCGACGATGCGCTCTATCTGAAGCGCGCGATCAAGGCCGTGGCCCAGCAGCAGGGCCTGCAGGCCAGCTTCATGGCCAAGCCGCTGGCGGACCAGGCCGGGAGCGGCCTGCACATCCACGTCAGCGTGCTCGACAAGGACGGCAACAACATCTTCGCCTGCCGCCCGGAGGCGCCCGCCGACGCCCTCAAGCACGCCATCGGCGGCCTGCAGCGCAGCGCGCAGGATTGCCTGCTGCTGTTCGCGCCGAACGCCAACAGCTATCGCCGATTCGTGCTCAACGCCTTCGTGCCGCTGAACGAGGTCTGGGGCTTCAACAACCGCACCGTGGCCATGCGCATCCCGCACAGCGACGAGAAGAACACCCGGATCGAGCACCGCATCGCCGGTGCCGACGCCAACGTGTATCTCGCCACCGCGGCGGTGCTGGCCGGCATGCTCGAAGGCATGGAACGCGGCGACGATCCCGGGGCGCCGATCGTCGGCAACGCCTACGAACAGACCGAGATCCGCACGCCGTATTGGCGCGACACGATCCGCGACTTCATGGCCAGCGATTTCATCGCCCGCAACTTCGGCGACACCTTCCGCCACATCTACGGACAGCAGAAGCTGAAGGAACTGCACAGCTTCTATCGCGAAGTCACCACGCTCGAATACGACTGGTATCTGCGGTCGGTGTGATCGGGTCGGACGCGATGACCGCTTCGCCCTACCCGCCCAGCTGGTATGCGGCCAGCGCCGACCCGCTACCGCCCCAGCCCGCGCTGCAGGGCGATCTCGATGCCGATGTCTGCATCCTCGGCGCCGGCTATGTCGGTCTGTCCGCGGCGCTGGAACTGGCCGAGGCCGGTTACCGGGTGGTGGTGCTGGAATCGAAGCGCATCGGCTGGGGCGCCTCCGGCCGCAACGGCGGCCAGGTCATCTTCGGCTTCGGCTGCGGCGAAGCGAAACTCGTCTCCCTGCTTGGCAGGGACGATGCCCGCCGGCTGTTCGACTGGTCGGTCGAGGGCGTACGCCTGATCCACGAGCGCCGCGCGCGATACGGCATCGACTGCGACTGGCGCGACGGCCACATGCACGTCGCGATCAAGCCCTGCCACATCCGCGAACTGCGGACCTGGCAGGCCGAACTCGAACGCGATTACGCCTATCCGCTGCCGTGGTGGGATCGGGAGACCCTGGCTGCGCAGCTCGATTCGCCGCGCTATCTCGGCGGCCTGTACGACGCCGCGTCCGGGCATCTGCATCCGCTCAAGTACGTCCTCGGTCTGGGCCGCGCCGCCCTCGCCGCCGGCGTGCGGATCTGCGAGGACAGCCCGGTGCTGGAGATCGCGCACGGCGCGAAACCGGTGCTGCGCACCGCGAACGGTCGGGTCCGCGGCGACTTCGCCGTGCTGGCCGGCAATGCCCTGGTCAAGGGCGTGGCGCCCGAACTCGATCGCAGGATCATGCCGGTGGGGACCTACAT
>JAYRTK010000061.1:0-9445 GCA_041919595.1 Lysobacteraceae bacterium | reverse complement strand
CGACCGCTGGGCGATGCCCGCGCCCGCGCACTGATCCGCAACGACATGGCGGTCGCCGACATCAACTGGGCCCTCGACTACTTCCGCCTGAGCGCCGACCACCGCCTGCTGTTCGGCGGCCGCGCCAGCTATTCCAACTTCCAGCCGCCCAATCTGGCCTGGGTGATGGCCCGCCGGCTGCACAAGGTCTTTCCGCAACTTGCCGGGGAGCCGTTCGAGCACGTCTGGGGCGGCACCATCGACATCAGTCTCAACCGCGCACCGCACTGGGGCCGGATCGGTCACGGCAACGTCTACTTCGCCCAAGGCTTTTCCGGGCACGGCGTCGCCGCGAGCGGCCTCGCCGGCCGGGTGATCGCCGAAGCGATCCGCGGCCAGCACGAACGCCTCGACGTGTTCGCGCGCATTCCGCATCGCGACTTCCCCGGCGGCCGCACCTTCCGCACCCCGCTGCTGGTCGCGGCGATGGCCTGGTACAAGTTGCGCGACGCGCTGTGGTGATCCCCCACGAACGCATCGCCGAACTTTTTTCTCCGGCGATGCTTGACGACCTCGCGGACGGTCTCTAGAATTCCGCGTCTCAGCTGTGGGGCCATAGCTCAGCTGGGAGAGCGCCTGCATGGCATGCAGGAGGTCGCCGGTTCGATCCCGGCTGGCTCCACCAACTTCCGAACTTCCTAAGCCGGTTCGAAAGTTGCAAGTTGTAAGTGTCACGACGTCCCCATCGTCTAGAGGCCTAGGACATTACCCTTTCACGGTAGCGACCGGGGTTCGAATCCCCGTGGGGACGCCAACTCAAGCGAACGACGAAGCCCGCCACCTCACGCGCACCACGACGCCCGCGCAAGCGGGCTTCGTCGTTTCGGGCGCGCAGTTGCCTCACGCATCCTTTCAATCCTGAAAAAGACAGCGAGAATGCGAAGCGCATTCAAGCGACGAATGTCGCCCCGCGCTCAGGACGTGCGTGGCCCGTGCGCTTCAACCGCAGGCCCCTGGAAAACCAGCGTCCCCACCCCATGCCCCCGCTCGGCCAGGTACTGCAGCCATTTGCCGAGGAAGGTATTCATGCGCAGGCGATGATCGAGCACTTCCGCCGGTGGCGGGTACATGCCGATCGCATCCTGCCAGCGGCGGCCGATGTAGCAGTGCGTGGCCTCGGCCTGGCGGGCATCGCGATACAGGCGGACATAGGCCGAAGGATCCGGCTCACCGGTGATCGGATCGAGCATCGCGTAGCTCAGCCGCAGTTCCACCGTGTACGCGTGCTGCACCAGCACGTCGAGGTGCAGATCGAGGCCGTCGCCGACGCTCGATACGTAGTGGCCCTCGGCCAGGGTCGCCGCCGCGAACAGCCGTTGCAGGCGCTGATGATTCTCGGCGTACAGCGCCATCAACCAGGAGAACCGGTTGATTTTCGCGGCATCGATGGGGCGGGCGAGGACGTGCGACATGGGCCGATCCTACACATCCGGCGATGCCCGCAACAGGATTGACGAACACCCTTCCCGCCCCCACCATGGGACACGTCACGCGCCGGCTCCCGCCGGCGTTTTTCGTTCCTGGAAACGACGCTGGCGAGCGCACCGCTCCGGCGTCAGAACATCTCGCGCTGGATCCCCAGCGTCGTCATCACCTTGCTCGCGATCTCCTCGATCGAGGTGTGGGTGGTGCTCAGCGTCGGGATGCGTTCCGCGCGCAGCATCGACTCGGCGGCGGCGACCTCACGCCGGCAGGTCTCGAGCTGGGCATAGCGCGAATTGGCCCGCCGTTCCTGGCGGATCTGCTGCAGTCGGACCGGGTCGATGGTCAGCCCGAACAGCTTGGCCCGGTGCGGCCGCAGCCGGGGCGGCAGACGGTCGTGCTCCAGGTCCTCGTCGGTCAGCGGGTAGTTGGCGGCCTTCACGCCGTGATGCAGGGCGAGATAGATGCAGGTCGGGGTCTTCCCCGCCCGGGACACCGCCACCAGGATCACATCCGCCTCGTCGTAATTGGTGGCGATGCCGTCGTCGTGGGTCAGGGCGAAGTTCATCGCGTTGATGCGCCGGTGATAGGTCTCGAAATCGACCATGCCGTGGGCCTGGCCCACCCGGGACTGGCGCTGCTGGCCCAGTTCCCGCTCCAGCGGCTCGATGAACGGGGCGAAGACGTCCAGCATCAGCGCCCCGCTCTCGGCCAGACGAGCGATCAGACCCGCGTCGACGCAGGTGTTGACCACGATCGGCCGGGTGCCGCAGGCCTCGCCGGCGGCGCGGATCCAGGCTGCGGCCTCGATCGCCTTGTCCTCGGTGTCCACGAACGGGAGGCGGTCGGTGCGGAATTCCGTGCCGGTGAACTGGGTCAGGAGGCTGTGGCCGATGGTTTCGGCGGTGATGCCGGTGCCATCGGAGACGTAGAAGACCGGTCGGACTGTACTCATGCGGAAGATGGACGCAAGTCGAAGGGCGGCGGCGGCCCGGGTCTTGTTAAAATAGCGCTTTCCCCGGCGCCCTGCCGCGCCCGCCCGGAGCCCCGCCTTGAACGAGAACATCCTCTGGCTGCATGCGCTGCGCCTGTCCGACCTTGCCCGCGTGGGCGGCAAGAACTCCTCCCTCGGCGAAATGATCGGTCATCTGGCCGGGCTGGGGGTGTCGGTACCGGGCGGTTTCGCCACCACCGCGGAGGCGTTCAAGGCCTTCATCGCCCACAACGACCTGCACCACCGGATCTACGACAAGCTCGCGACCCTGGACGTGGACGACGTGCCCGCGCTCACCGCCGCCGGCGCCGAGATCCGCGGCTGGGTGATCGACGCGCCGCTGCAGCCCGATCTCGACGCGGACATCCGCACCGCCTATGCGCAGCTGTGCGCGGAAAACGGCGGTAGCGAGATCGCGGTCGCCGTGCGCTCCTCCGCCACCGCCGAAGACCTGCCCGACGCCTCGTTCGCCGGCCAGCAGGAGACCTTCCTGAACGTGACCGGCGCCGACGACGTGGTGCGCAAGGTCAAGGAAGTGTTCGCCAGCCTCTACAACGACCGCGCCATCGCCTACCGGGTCCATCACGGCTTCAAGCACGAGGACGTGTTCCTCTCCGCCGGCGTGCAGCTGATGGTGCGCTCGGACATCGGCGCTTCCGGCGTGCTGTTCACGCTGGACACCGAATCCGGCTTCCGCGACGTGGTGTTCGTCACCGCCAGCTACGGCCTGGGCGAAAACGTCGTGCAGGGCGCGGTGAATCCCGACGAGTTCTACGTCTACAAGCCGACCCTGCGCCAGGGCAAACCGGCGATCCTGCGCCGCGCCATGGGCTCGAAGCAGATCCGCATGGTGTATTCCGACAAACCCGGCGAGCGCGTGCGCAACGAGGACACGCCCGCCGAACTGCGCAACCGGTTCTCGATCACCGATGCCGACGTCGAAGCACTGTCGACGCAGGCGCTGACCATCGAAGAGCACTACGGCCGCCCGATGGACATCGAATGGGCGAAGGACGGCATCACCGGCAAGCTCTTCATCGTGCAGGCCCGCCCGGAGACCGTGAAGTCCCGCGCCCACGCGACCCAGATCGAACGCTACAGCCTGCAGCGCCGCGGCGACGTGGTCTGCGAAGGTCGCGCGATCGGCCACAAGATCGGCAGCGGCACCGCACGCGTGGTGCGCTCGATCGCCGACATGAACCGGGTGCAGCCTGGCGACGTGCTGATCGCCGACATGACCGATCCCGACTGGGAGCCGGTGATGAAGCGCGCCGCGGCCATCGTCACCAACCGCGGCGGCCGCACCTGCCACGCCGCGATCATCGCCCGCGAACTGGGCGTGCCGGCCGTGGTCGGCACCGGCAACGCGCTGGACAGCGTGCAGGACGGCCAGCCGGTGACGGTCAGCTGCGCCGAGGGCGACACCGGTTTCATCTACGACTCCGAACTGCCGTTCGAGCGCATCGTCACCGACCTCGACAACATGCCGCCGGCGCCGCTGAAGATCATGATGAACGTGGCGAACCCCGAGCGCGCCTTCGACTTCGCGATGCTGCCGAACGCCGGCATCGGTCTGGCGCGGCTGGAGATGATCATCGCCAGCCACATCGGCGTGCATCCGAAGGCGCTGCTGGATTACGCCGACCAGGACATCGACACCAAACGGAAGATCGACGCGAAGATGGCCGGCTACGCCAGCCCGGTCGATTTCTACGTGGATCGGCTGGCCGAAGGCATCGCCACCATCACCGCGTCGGTCGCGCCGAGTCCGGTGATCGTGCGCCTGTCGGACTTCAAGTCCAACGAATACGCCAACCTGATCGGCGGCGCGCGCTACGAGCCGCACGAAGAGAACCCGATGATCGGTTTCCGCGGCGCCAGCCGCTACATCGATCCGTCGTTCCGCGCGGCGTTCGCGCTGGAATGCCGCGCGGTGCGCAAGGTCCGCGAGACCATGGGCCTGGACAACTGCTGGGTGATGATCCCGTTCGTGCGCACGCTGGAAGAAGGCCGCAAGGTCGTGGAGGTCCTGCGCGAGAACGGTCTCGAACAGGGCAAGGCCGGACTCAAGATCATCATGATGTGCGAAGTGCCGTCGAACGCGCTGCTGGCGGACGAATTCCTCGACATCTTCGACGGTTTCTCGATCGGCTCGAACGACATGACCCAGCTCACGCTCGGCCTCGATCGCGACTCGGCGATCGTCGCCGACCTGTTCGACGAACGGAATCCCGCGGTCAAGAAAATGCTGTCGATGGCCATCCAGGCCGCGAAGCGCAAGGGCAAGTACGTCGGCATCTGCGGCCAGGGCCCGAGCGACCACCCCGACCTCGCGCAGTGGCTGATGGACGAAGGCATCGAATCGGTGTCGCTGAATCCGGACACCGTGGTCGACACGTGGCTCAAGCTCGCGAAGTCGAAGGCCGGCTGATCGCGCCGACCGCTCCCGCAATCCCCTCGAGGAATCCACCATGCGCATCGCTGCATCGCTCGCCCTGAGCACCCTGGTCGCCGCCGCATCGATGGCATCGCCCGCACGCGCCGGCGAAGGCCAGAAAGGCATCGATCTCATGATGGAATCCATCACCCGCGGGTGCAGCGGAATGGACGCGCAGTTCCGCCAAACGCCGGGCATGGGCACCGCGATGTCCGCGCGCCCCGAAGGCGCGCTCTGCGACTGCGTCGAAAAGCGCCTGAATGCGACACCCGTGGTCGCGCAACTGCGCGATCTCGACGACGCCCAACTGGAATCGCTCGTCAAGCAGCCCACGTTCGAGGATTATCTCGTGTCGAAACTCTCCGCCACGCTGTTCACCTGCGTCACCGACGAACTCAACGCCGGTGCCGACGCGATCAAGCCGGAGATGTGATCGCAGGCGCTTCGCGGACTCGGGCCCGCCAAGGCAGCCAATCGGACGCGAGCCCTACTTCAGGCTCGCGCCCTTCTGCGACAACCAAGGATGGATCTCGCACACGAGCCGACCCGCCTGTACCGCAGGATCGTCGTTGCACATCGCTTCGGCAGCAGCGCGATCGGGCACATCGAGGATGAAGATGCCGCGCCAGTCGCCGTCGTCCATGAACGGGCCGGCGATCTGCAACTGGCCCTTGTCGGCATAGACCTGCATGTTGGCCATGTGCCCGGCCTGCAACCGCTGCGCCTCCTCGGCGGGATGATCGCGTTTCGGGCCTTTCTTCAGCATCACGAACCAGTACTGCTTCATGCCCGGCGGCAGTTGCGGCGCCGCGGGCGCGGGCGCCGGTTCCGCGGCGAGGCCGAGCGCGGGAACGAGCAGCAACGACGCGAGCAGCGCTTGCATGATCAGGCCTCCGGCGCGGGCGCGAACTCCGCGATCCGCGCGCGATAGTGACGCAGTTCGGCGATGGAATCGCGCACGTCGCTCAGCGCGGTGTGCGCGGACTCCTTCTGCACGCCGCCCAGCACCTGCGGCGCCCAGCGCCGGGCCAGTTCCTTGAGCGTGCTGACATCGAGATTGCGATAGTGGAAATACTGTTCCAGCGTCGGCATCAACCGATGCAGGAAGCGGCGGTCCTGGCAGATCGAATTGCCGCACATCGGCGAAGCCTTCGGCCCGACCCAGGCGCGCAGGAAGTCGAGGGTGCGCGCTTCGGCTTCGTGCATCGGCACGCCCTGCTCCAGCACCCGCTGCCACAGCCCGGACCTGCGATGCTGGTTGCGATTCCAGTCGTCCATCGCTTCCAGCGTGGCGAGATCATGGGTGATGGCGAATTCCGGCCCCTCGGCGAGGACATTGAGCCGGGCGTCGGTGACCACGGTGGCGATCTCGATGATCGAATCGCGTCCGGTGTCCAGCCCGGTCATTTCCAGATCGATCCAGATCAGGCGGCCTTCGGAGGGGAGAGGTTCGTTCGTGGTGGTCGCCATGCGGCTCGCATCGGAATCGGGGAGGCCGCATCATAGCCCACCCCTTCCCCTGCCCCGCAGATCCCCGCCCGCATGGCCCTGTCCGCTCCCATCGACCACTACGCCATCCTCGGCGCGATGCTCGCCCCGGCGCTGTTGATGGCCGCGACCGGCTCGCTGCTGGTCTCGGCGAACGCCCGGCTGGCGCGCGTGGTCGACCGCCTGCGGGCGCTGATCGTGGCGTGGGAGCAGGACGCCCCCGATCGCGAGGAGCGCGACACCCAGATCCAGCGCCATCGCCGTCGTGCGGCGCTGGTGCTGCAGGCCTGCCGGCTGCTGTATGCGGCGCTCGGCGCTTTCATCGGCACCAGTCTCGGACTGGCCGTGGATGCGCTGCTGGGGTTCAAGCTGGATGCGGTCCCGACCGTGCTCGCGGTGATCGGCATGCTGTGCCTGCTCGGCGCCAGTCTGGCGATGGGACGCGAAGTCGGGCTGTCGGTGAAAAGCTTCGACGAGGAACTCGACCAGGAAATGGCGCGGCGCAGGACCTGACGCGCGCCGATCACACCGGCGGTTTGCCGCGCTTGCGCCGGAAGTAGTTGGTGAGCATGGTGCCGGCCGCCTCGGCCAACACGCCGCCGACGACATCGACGCGATGATTGTGGCGCGGATCGGCCAGCAGATCGAAGACGCTGCCGGCGGCACCGGTCTTGGGATCGCTCGCGGCGTAGACGATCCGCGCCAGCCGCGCATGCACCGCGGCCATGGCGCACATCGCGCAGGGTTCGAGGGTGACGTACAGCGTGCAGCCGATCAGCCGGTGGTTGCCGAGCGCGCGGCCGCCCGCGCGCATGGCCACGATCTCGGCGTGCGCGCTCGGATCGTGCTCGGTGATGTTGAGATTCCAGCCTTCGCCGACCTGCCGTCCCCCGGCATCGACCAGCACCGCACCGACCGGGATCTCGTCGTGCTCGCGCTCCGCACGTTCGGCCAGCGCGAGCGCGTGGCGCATCCAGCGCGCGTCGTCATCGTCGGGAACGTCTGCGGGCGTCGGCGTGTCTGGGGCGGTCATCGGGGCCGGTCGGCTGCGGATTTCGCGTTCTGGCGGGTCAGGACGAGCGTGGAATGATGAAGGCTGCGTCAGCCTGTGTCATCTTGCAGGCGCCAGCCGACGGCATCGCCGTTACGCTCAAGACCGGATATCGCGCACGACGCGCGCAACAGGGGATGTTCCGATGTCGAACCAGATCGATCCGTCCGCAACTTCGTCGCCGGGCGGCTGCACCGCCACGCCGGTCCGCCTGCCGCCCCTCCTGCCGCCCGAGCCCTGCTGTTGCGACAGCGATCCGATCACCGGGCTGAAGCAGTTGTTCGTCGACTACTTCCAGGGCCGCGGCATGGCCGCCGGCCGCGATCCGGCCACCCGGCCGGTCTTCCTGCGCCTGCACGGCGTGGCCCACGGCCGTTTCGTCGTCGATCCCGACCTGCCGCCGGAACTGCGCGTCGGCGTGTTCGCGCAGGCGGCGGAATATCCGGCCTGGGTGCGCTTTTCGGCCGATGTGCAGCCGGGCGTCCCCGATCTGAAGGGCACCACCGGCATCGGCATCAAGCTGTTCGGCGTCGAAGGCGAGAAGCTGCTCGTCCCGGACCAGGACGCGACCACCCAGGATTTCATCCTGCAGAACCACGACGTGTTTTTCGTCGATACCGCGAAGGACATGTGCGAATTCACCTGCGCCTCGCTGCACGGCAAGAGCGCCCAATACCTGAAGGACCACCCGGTCACCGCGCAGGTGCTGGACGCGATGAAGAAGGTGGTCGACTCCGCCCTCACCACGCCGTACTGGAGCGTGCTGCCCTACGGCTTCGGCCCGGGCCGCCACGTGAAATACAAGCTCGAACCGCTGGACGCGGCTTCGGCGGACGTACCGCCGGATTTCGACGATCCGTTCTATCTGCGCGCCGATCTGCACGCGCGACTGCGCAAGGGGCCGGCACGCTTCCGCTTCCTGGTGCAACTGCGGACCGATGACGACACGATGCCGCTGGACGCCGCGACGATGCGCTGGAGCGAGGAGACCAGTCCGCCGATCCAGGTCGGAATTCTCGAACTGCCGCAACAGGATCTCGACACCCGCGGGCAATCGACCTACGGCGAGCATCTGGCCTGGAATCCGTGGCACAGCCTGGCCGAGCACCGCCCGGCGGGCAGCATTTCCGATGCACGCGAGGTGGTCTATCGCGCATCGTCCGAAAACCGCCGCAACGTCAACGGCGTGCCGCTGGCCGAACCGGTGGTGCCGCGTCCGCCGCAGTACGCGCCCGGCGTGGATTATCCGAAGGCGAAGGACACGCGGATCGTGCGCGCCGCGATCCACCCGGCGATCGGCATCGCCCGCGTGGGCGACAGCGAGCGTGGGTTCTATCTCGGCCCGCAGGTCGTGGATCCGCCGCCGCAGCCGGCCGGAACCTATCGCGACGACAGCGGCGCGCTCAAGCGCGAGGCCGCGCAGTTCCGCCTGTACGGTTACAACGCGGCCGGCGAAGTGGTGCGCGAACTCACGCCGGACAGTGCGCTGATCCGCTGGTCGGTGCATGTCGCGAACCGCAAGGCCGCGTGGTACCAGTGGCAGATCGCGATGGACATTCCCGAAGCGGCGGAAAACGTACTGCCGCTGCGCAACGCCGACGTGCGTGATCGCGCCTCGCTGGTGATCGACGGCGGCCTGCAGCACGTCTCCGGAAGGAACGCCTCGCCCGCGGCATTCAACGGGCGCTTCGGCCAGACCCCGGTGTACCTCGGCGAATGCTGGACCGATGCCGCCGGCCGGCTGATGGTGCTCGGCGGCCATGGCGTGTCCGCCTCGCCGACGGACAGCCCGATCTACAACGCCGAGGATCCCTTCGGCTTCATCAATGCCGACGGCTGGTACGACGATGTCGGCGATGGCCCGGTCGACGCCACGGTCTCGATCGAAGGCCGCGACATCCCGGTCGACGGCGCCTGGGTGGTGACCGCGCCGCCGAACTACGCGCCGCAGCTGAAATCGGTACGCACGCTCTACGACCTGCTCTACGACCTCAACATCCAGGCCGGCTGGATG
>JAYRTK010000060.1:0-14195 GCA_041919595.1 Lysobacteraceae bacterium | reverse complement strand
GTGTGATCGAGCCCGGGGAACACGAAGACGTCGCTGCGCGTTTCGGCGAAGGCTTCGTTCTCCGGATCGACGACCTCGACGGCGGCGGCGAAGGTCTCGAACGAGGCGCGGCGCTCGTCCTCCGACCAGCCGGCGATCTCTGCGCCGTGGCGGGCGTGCCAGGCCCGGAGGAAATGCTTCTGGGCGATGCCGCCGGCGATCCGCGCATCCAGCGGATGCGTCTCGACGATCCGCGCGCGGGCCGCGCCCTGATCGAGCGCGCGCAGCGCGAACACGCTCAGTTCGCTGCCATCGAACAGGACATCCGCGCCCGCGGTCGCGGCCAGCGCGCGGTCCCAGGCATCGACCCAGACCGGATCGCCCAGCCGCGCGAGCGCATGCTTGCAGGATTCCTGGCCGCTGTAGCGACGCAGGTGTTGACGCAGTCCGTCGAGCATCGATGGCTCGATGTCGGCGGGGAGCGAGGGATCCGCGAACAGGGCCGGGTCGAACCGGGTCTGCGGTGGCGGCGGCAATTCGACGCGGAGCGACTCCGCGCCATCGGCAGGCGCCGACGGGCCGTTGCCCAGCGCCTCGCGCAGCACATTGCGTCTGCGAATCGCGTCCTCGATCGCGGCGACCCGGGTCTTCAGCGCGGGATCACCCGGTTCGCAATGCAGGGCGCGCCGCAACGCGGCGAGCGCATCCTCGTCCTCGCCCATCGCCTCGCAGGCGTCCGCCAACAGACGGTGCCCGAGCGACCGCATCGGCGCGAGCGCGACGATCCGGTGGGCGTCGCGGGCGGCATCGGCGA
The DNA here is from genome assembly GCA_041919595.1 of Lysobacteraceae bacterium. GTDB lineage: Bacteria > Pseudomonadota > Gammaproteobacteria > Xanthomonadales > Xanthomonadaceae > Lysobacter_I. Next base: position 13,402 of record JAYRTK010000060.1, on the reverse strand, counting down.
AACGGCCGCATGCCATCAGCGCCGAAGCGCGCTCGGCGAACCAGTCGGTACGTTCGGGCGCGACCGCGATCAACCGGTCGTAGCAGGCCAACGCCTCCTGCGGGCGCTCCGCGCGTGCGCTGCGTCGCGCATGCTCGAGCAGGTACGGCGCCGCCTGCAGCAGCACCTCGCGCGGCACCTGTTCCAGCACCGCCTGCATGCGCGCCGGATCTGCCGACGACAACGCCGTTTCGAGATCCCTGCTCCAATCGCTCATCGTTCGCGTCTTCCCTGCCCTGCGCCGATCCGCGACCGCGCCGGCGCGCGGATCGCGCGACGGCGGGGGTACGGCGGCCTCCGCGCGCCCGTCAGGCGCTCTGCCGGATCTGCTGCACCAGTCGGGTCAGGACATTGCCCGGGCCCATTTCGGCGAACTGATCGACGCCCACCGACACCAGGTGACGCACGCTGCGCACCCACTGCACCGAATGCGTGATCTGCTGCACCAGCAGCGCCTTCACCGCCTCGGACGCGTCCTCGACCGGATACGGCTGCGCGGTGACGTTGGCGATCACCGGGATCTTCGGCGCGGCGAAGGTCATCGGCGCCAGGAAGTCCGCGAACTGCTTCGCCGCATCTTCCATGTAGCGCGAATGGAACGCGGCGCTGACCGGCAGCGGCATGCACATGCGTGCGCCGGCGGCCTCGAACAGCGGACCCGCACGCTTGATCTCGTCGACCGGGCCGGACACCACGGTCTGCGACGGCGAATTGAAATTGGCGACATCGACGCCGTCCAGGCCGTTGTCTCGGATCACGCTGGCGATCGCGTCGGCGTCGAGACCGATCACCGCGGCCATGCCGCCGTCCTTCGCCTGCGCCATCAGTTCGCCGCGCTTCTTGACCAGGCGCAGACCGGTGAGGAAATCGAACACGCCGGCCGCGAGCAGGGCGTTGTATTCGCCGAGACTGTGGCCGGCCACGTAATCGGGACGCTGACCGTCGGCGATGGCCTTGTAGTAATGCAGGGCATTGGCCACGTAGAGGCTGGGCTGGGTGTACCGGGTTTCCTTCAGACGGTCGTCGGCGTCTTCGAGACAGAGCTTGCGCATCGAATAACCGAGGATCGCGTCGACATCGCGTTCGACGGCGGCGTACTCGCGCACTTCATCGAACAAGCCCTGGCCCATGCCGCGTTTCTGCGACCCCTGGCCGGGAAACACGAAAGCAATCATTTCCTTCTCCTGTGACGGCCACCGTCGCCGCCCGAACGGTTATTCTGAGGCGCGCAGGACTTCGAGGGCAAGGGCGCGCTCCTCCGCGAGCGGCACGGCCTCGCGGATCGCGAGCGTCGGCGCCACCGGGCCCGTCCGCTCCACGCACAGCGCCAGCAGATAATCCTGCCGCGGCCGGAACTGGCGAAAATGCCAGCGCTCCGGCGGGTCGTCGAGCTCGGGCGAAATGTCGAGATCGACCCGGCCGGGATCGGGATACCGGAACGCGAATCCGTCCAGCGGCAGCGACAGGCCCATCCCGCGCGCCTTGATGTACGACTCCTTGAAGGTCCAGTACTCGAAGAAGCGGTACTGGTGCTCGTGCTCGGGCGCGGCCAGCAGATCGGCGACTTCCGGCGGCGAAAAGCTGCGGTGCGCCATCGTGATCGGCATCTCGCGTGCGCGGAAATTCTCGACATCGACGCCGACCGCACGCCGCCGCGAGACCGCGAGCGCGATCAGGCTGTGCGTGTGCGAGAGATTGAACGACAGGCCCGCTTCGACCGCCTCGGGATTGGCCGCATGCGGACAACCGTAGGCATTCGTCGCGAACCGCCAGTCGCGCGGCGCCACCGCGCAATACCGCGACAGCACGGTGCGGACCAGCGCGCGCGTGACCAGATAACGCAACCGATCGCGGGCGAAGAAGAACTTCGGCTCCTGCGCGCGCTCTTCCGGCGCGAGCAGCGCGCGATAGGCTTCGAGCAGGACCGGCTCTTCGATCGCGGCGTAATCGGTCAGCCACAGATGCACGTCGTCCACATCGAGCCGCAGATGGCCGGCGGCATCATCGCTCATGGATGCACACCAGTTGCTTGGAGGCGATCCAGGTCTCGCCCGGATAACCGAAGGCGTTGTTGACGTAACGCACATCGTCGATGGTCACATCGCGATTGACGTGACTGTGGCCGTAGACATGGATGTCGGGCCGCCAGCGGCGCAGTTGCGCTTCGATCCGGTCGGAACCGAGGATCGGATACAACAGCCGGTTGTGGCCGGAGATGTACCACGGCATGAGATCGATGCGCGGCAGGAAATGCGAGAAGGTGATGACCGTATCCAGTGGGTCGCGCTCGCCGGCATCCTCGATGCGGTTGCGCGCATCGAAATGCGCCGCGATCTCTTCCGGCCCGTAGTTCTCGGGCCAGCGGCAGGCGCGGAAATCCATCCACATCGCCCGCAGCTCGTCGCCGGGCTCTCCGAAGGAATAGTCGTACCAGCCCAGCAGGGGACGGATCGTCAGCCCGGGCTCGCGATGCGTCCGCATCGAGGCGCCGCTGGCTTCGACCATCGCCCGGACCTCCTCGAATTTCTGCAGCGAATGCTTGCCGCGTTCGTCGCGGATCACCCAGATGTCGTGATTGCCGGGCACGAACAGCACCTTGCGGAAGCGCTTCGCGAAGGCTTCCAGACACCAGCCGAGCAACGGCAACCGGTCGGTCACGTCGCCGGCGAGGATCAGCAGATCATCGCGATAGTCGGCCTGCGACAATTGCTCCACCCACTTCGCGTTCGCGTCGTAGTCGACATGGATGTCGGACAGGGCGAAGACACGCACGGGCGGACGCTCCGGTCAGGCGGCGACGGCGGCCAGGATCGCGTCGAGATTGCGCTGATCCTGTCCGTAGGGCGTCAACACCGCGCGCATCGTCGAACCCGAGGTCGTCGGCAGGATGTACTTGAGGAACGTCGCCAACGTCCCGGCCGGCCCCACATCGATATAGCGCCGCGGCCCATCGCGTTCGAGAGATTCGATCATTTCGCGAAAACGGATCGGTTCGCGCGCGACACTCCAGAAGAACCCCGGGGGAATCGCGGAAACCACCTGCGCGCGTTCGCAGCAGGCGATCGGCAGCGACGCAGGCCGTACCGGAATGGCGGCGATCGAGGCGAGATACGGCTCGCGCGCCGCGTCGATCCCGGACGAGTGGAACGCGAACGAGACCGGCAACCGCATGTAGGTCGTATTGCGCTGCTTCAGCTCGCGCTCGATCGCATCGAGATCCGCCGAAGCGCCGGACAGGGTGAAATGCGAGGAGAAGTTCACTGCGGCGAGCGTGGCGCGACCGCGCAGGGAGAGCGTGTCGTACAGCGTCGGCTCGGCCATCACCGCGATCATGCCGCCCGGCGAACAGTGGCGCTCGAACGCCTGCGCCTGCCGGATCACCGCCGACAGCCCTTCCTCGATCCCGATGCAACCGGCGATCGCGGCGGCGGCGAACGAACCGAGACTCGCCCCGAGCACCAGATCGGGCTTCAACCCGGCCTCGATCAACGTCCGCGCCAAGGCGATCTCGACCATGTAGACCGCGGGATGCGTGAACAGCGTGCGATCGAAGGCATCACCCTTGCCGCGCGCGCCGTCGTACAGCGCCTCGACGACGGACGCCCCGATCTCGGGCCTCGCCGCCTCGTCCAAACGCCGCATCCAGGTCCGGAAGGCATCGTTCTTCTCGAACAGCTCCCGCCCCATCTGGAAATACTGGGACCCCTGTCCCGAGAACATGAACACCGTTCCGCTGGTCGACACCGATGGCTCCTGGTCCATTCCCGCAACTATTCGCTCACGACACATCAAGGCGTCGATCACCTTTCGGTGACCGAGCGAGTCTACGACAGATCGACGGTCACCGGGCACCACTTGCCATCGGCATCAGGCACGGCCCCGTCGTGGGTATTCAATGTTATCAGGGCGGCTGGATCGCGGGCGTCCGACCAGCGGTCAGCGTCAACAGGACGTCCAGATTCAGTGATTCGGGAACAATGAGCCGGTTTTGCAGGCGCTTTCGCTCCATACAGTTGTTCCAGGCGCGCACGATGCCATCCGACAACAATTGCAATGCGCCGGACGGCTCGACAATTTTCGCGCCCGCGGCAACCGCAGCCTGCCAGGCAGGACGGAATTGCTCGTTGAGCTCCATTTCGTCGAATCCCATCGACAGCGCGAACTGCGTGGCAGCGCCCCGGGCCAGGTTGTACACAGGGTCGCGGGTCGTCTGGTAGAGCTTTCCGAACGCGACGACCAACCCACCCAAGCAATATTTGAGATCGTCCGCCGTCAAGGATCTCACATCGAGATCCGTACCGAAGATCTGCACACCCAGAACGATATTCAGCTCATAGTTCTGGGCGACACCGGCACAGGCGGCCCATTCGGTCCAGAAACCGCGGTCATATGTCGCGGAGACAGGATAAGCTTCGAGCAACTTCGCTCCTTCAGCCGCCTGTCCGCAGACCCGATACAACCGGGCCTGGTTGACCAGAAGCTTCGTGTTGCGCGGGTCCTCATTCACCAGACTGCGCGCGATGCGATGGGCGAGCTCGGGCTTCGACCTTCGGAAATGCTCCGCAAGGTCGTAATCCCAGAAGCCGAGCTCCGGCACGTATGTGCCGCCCAGACGCGCAACCTTCGCCGCACGCGCCATTCGCACGTAAAGATCGTCCACATCCTCCATCAGCTCCTCGCCGAGGATGGACAACAATATCTCCGCGATCCGTCGGTGCCTTGTGAGCAGGATCGTGCCGCCACCTCCGCCCGCCTCCTTGCCGAGTCTCGATACGACCGACGCCTGTACTTCCTGAGGCTTGCAACCGAGCAGTTCGGCAAGCACCGGACGCGTGAGAAAGTACAGGCCTTCCGCATGCATCGCAGCCATGCAACGGAACGCGGTTCCGAGCGTCTCGCCACCGGGAATCGACACCGCATCCAAGCGTTCGAGCAGCGTACGGACGTGCTCCCGCAAACCGTCGCCCCGACGCAGGGTCAGCGCACCACCGAGCAAGGCGCCATCCCCGTCCTCCTGCCCGTCCTTCGAGGTGGATAGCAGCATGTCCGCAAGTTCATCCACGGATGTCGAACCGATCGCACTGTTGCTCTTCGACTCGAACCGCAGCCAGGCCCCGACGATGGCGTTGGCATCCGCCTCGTCGACTCCGCTCATCGCATGCCGGTGCAGATCCACTCGGCTCTGCCGCCACGGGATACGGTCGGCTTCTGCGATGCGCCAATCGACATCGCGCACGGCCAGAAGAAACTGCACTTCTGTTCGTTCCGAATGCGCGACAGCGAGAGCACTGGCGTGCAACTGCTCCGCGATCAGATCGGCGGCATCGGACACGATGAGCCAATGCCGGTAATGCGTTGGCAAGGCGTGGATATCCTGCTGCGCAAGTGGAGCGAGCGGATCATGGTGCCAGAGGATGGCCATCGATTCCGCACGCGCCAGCGCCTGGACTGCGATCTGGCGCAATGCCATCGACTTGCCTTCTCCGCCCGGGCCGATCAGCAGATGCACCTGCGGTCGATCCCGACCCGAACGGATCACGAGTTCTTCGACGAGCGTCGATACGATCCCGCGCCGAGGAATATCCTCGCACATCGCCAACGCCCAATCCGGCTCGGCGCCGTCGAAGAACCGGGTAGCATCGGCCTCTGAAATCGGCACACGCTTCGCCTCCATGGCACGAAGATCAAAGCACTGCCAACCCTTGGGCGGCCGCCAGGCACCAGCGGACGCAATTCCAGAAACAGTGGATCGCCGCACATCGGGCAGTCGCCATGCCCAAGCATCACGCCCTGCCACCTTGAAGCGTTCGGGAAAACGACCGGTCTCCGCCGGCCAATCGAGGTTCTTCGGATTCCAGAAGCGGGGACACAGGCGCAGTTCGCGCGTCTCGAAATCCGCTTCCCCCCACAGCAGCCCGTTGCGCCAGCGCTCGCCGTCGCGTGCCTGGAACGCGGCGCCGGCCTGAAACACGAGAAAGTCCGAACCCGCACCCTGCTCGCGCACACCGTCGGACTGATGCAAATGACCATGGAGATAGACGATACCGTGCTGCCCGAACAGCGCCCGCAGACGTTCCGCCTCCCCTTCCTCGATCCAGTCCAACGGGTGATGGCCCAGCACGATCCGAAGATCGACCTCGCGCAATCCCTCAAGCGCGGCTTCGACAAGGTTGTATCCCGGCGTGAGCGCCCCCTTGTCCGCCTTGCCCATGGCCAACCATGCGGTGTTGATTCCGACGATGCCGATCTTGCGACCGGCGACGTCGATTCTCTCGACGAATGCCCCCTTCTCCTGTGCGACCCAGTCCGGCGAGACATCAAGCGCCATTTTCTGCTTGTACGCCTTGAACCTGGGCGTGATCTGTTCACGCGCGCGCTTACCCTTTGCGTCGGGATCGAAGAAGACGTTGCCGGGCGCGAGCAGGGCTTCTGGACTCAGCGCATCGGGCTGAGGTCGCTTGACATCGTGATTGCCAGGCACGGCAAAAACACGCGCATCGGGAAGCACGGACCGCAATGGACCATAGAATTCGTCACGGAACGTATCGTATTCGCGCTTGTCGCCGCTATTGGCCACATCTCCGGTGACAAAAATGGCGTGCGGCACCTGGCCCGCCATTTTTTCATCTTCGATGTGGCGAAGTATCTTGTCGAAAAGACGCCGCTGCGCATAGCCATCCTTGCCGACATGAAAGTCGGACAAGTGCAGCCATCTGAAGTGGTTTGACATCCTTGAACACCATGCCGGACAACCCTGAGCAAGTGTGCCACGGCAAGCATGGTCGCGCAGCCCAGGTCACCGCTGTCACAACTCCCCCAACCCCTCCGCCGTCCCGTCATCGCCCACCTGCAGCAAACGCAGGGTGTTGGTGGCGCCATGGGTTTCCATGTGCTCGCCGCTGGTGAACACCACGCGATCGCCCGGGCCGAGCAGGCCGATGTCGACCAGCCTGCGGATGCTGCCGCGGGCGGCCTGGCGCGGGGTTTCGCCGCGACTGTCGTAGTCCATCGGGAACACGTCGCGCATCAGCGCCATGCGCCGGCGCGCGCTGCCGAGACGGGCGAAGGCGAAGATCGGAGCGCGTCCGCGGAAACGCGAGAGGAAGCGCGCGGTGCCGCCGGATTCGGTCATCGCCACGATCGCACCGACGCCGATGTGCTCGGTGAGGAACATCGCCGCCATCGCGATGGCCTGATCGGCGCGCTCCAGATTGCGCGGCGCGTCCTCGAAGTCGGTGTCGTGCTCGAACTGGCGCTCGGCGCCGAGGCAGATGCGCGCCATCGCCTCGACCGCCTTCACCGGATACATGCCGGCGGCGGATTCCTGCGACAGCATGACCGCGTCGGTGCCGTCGATCACCGCGTTGGCCACGTCGAGGACTTCGGCGCGGGTCGGGATCGGGCTGGAGACCATCGACTGCAGCATCTGGGTCGCGGTGATGACGATCTTGTTGCGTTCGAGCGAGGTGCGGATGATCTTCTTCTGCAGACCAGGCAGTTCGGCATCGCCGATCTCCACGCCGAGGTCGCCGCGCGCGACCATCACCACATCGCTGGCATCGACGATCTCGACCAGATTCTCGATCGCTTCGGCGCGTTCGACCTTGGCCACCAGCCAGGCATCGCTGCCGGCGGCGCGGGCGACGCGACGAGCCTCGTTCATGTCCTCGGCGTTGCGGCAGAAACTCACCGCGATGAAGTCGGCGCCGAGCTGCGCGGCGATCGTGATGAGTTCTCGATCGCGTTCGGTCAGCGCGCCCAGCGACAGGCCGCCGCCGAGCTTGTTCAGGCCCTTGCGGTTCGACAGTTCGCTGTCGTTGAGCACGGTGGTGACGATGCGCTCGCCTTCCACCGCGGTCACCTGCAGTTGCACGACGCCGTCGTCGAGCAGCAGCACGTCGCCCGGGGCGACATCGCCGGGCAGGCCGAGATAACTCACGCCAACCCGGGTTTCGTCGCCGGGCGGTGCGTCGTCGCTGGCGATCAGGGTGAAAACATCGCCCGCGCGCAGTTTCACCTTGCCATTCGCGAATGTCTCGATGCGGATCTTCGGGCCCGGCAGATCGACCAGGATGCCGACTTCGGTGCCGACGCGTTCGGCGGCGGCGCGCACCGCTTCGGCGCGTGCGATCTGGCCGGAGGGATCACCGTGGGAGAAGTTGAGGCGGACCACGTCGACACCCGCGCGCAGCAGCATGTCGAGCACGCCCGGGGCGTCGGTGGCGGGGCCGAGGGTGGCGAGGATCTTGGTCCGGCGGCGCTGGACGATCGGGCCGCGATCGGCCCGGAGGTGTTCGGTCATGGGGGCTCTCCTGATCGCCCAACCCTACCATGCCGCGACCGCATTGCCGGCAGCGGACAGATTGCAAACGATCACAGACGGGATCGCGGCGGCCCGCGACGCGTCCTCAGTCGTTGTCGATGTAATGCTTGCCGGCCCGAAACAGCATCAGGCGATCGAACATCCCCTGATCGCCCCGCGGTTTGCCATCCTCGCCCTTCGGCAGGCCGTCGATGGCCTTCTGCTGCAGCCGCACGGCAGTGGCGTAATCGCCGTTCGCGGCGTAACAGGCGGCGACAGTATCGATGTCGGGCGGCAGCATGCGCTCGCCGTCCGCCCGCTCCATCTCGCGGGCGAGGGCCAGGCCGGCGGCGGGATCGCGGGTGTCATCGTGGCGGGATACGCACAGCATCCAGGCGAGATTGTTGCGCGCCGTGCCGTAGCCATCGCTTTCGGGGTCGGCCTCGCGCAACAACGTCCGCGCGCGGGTGCGATGCTCGGGGCGACTGTCGGCGCGGTTGTGCAGCCACCGCGCATAGTCGGTGCGGGCATCACTGGAGCCGGCGGCGATGGCCTTCTGCAGCCAGCGTTCGCCCTCGCCGGAGTCCGTCCCGGCGCCATGCGTGACCATGGCCCAGCCGAGCAGCGCCTGGGCCTCGGTCACGCCGCGTTCGGCGTCGGGCAACAGCAACCGTTTCACGCGGGCGTAGCTGCGCTTCATGCCCTGCCCGTCGATCGCGAGCATCGCGAGCCGGCGCCGGGCTTCGTTGCCGTTGTCGCCGGGATCCTCGGCGAGGGTTTCGTAGGTGTCGATGGCATCCGCGAGCCCGCCGCTCAATCCGGGATGCCCCTCCTCGTACAGCGCGGTGAGGGCATAGATCGACGCCAGATCGTTGCCCGCCACCGCGGCCAGCAACCAGCCGGCCGCGGCCTTCCATTCGCCCGCGTCCACGGCGCGATCGGACAGGAACCGCATGGCATCGATATCGCCTTCCTGTGCGGCGGCGGTCATCCAGGGCAGCCAATCGGCTTCGGGCGCGCCTTCGTCGATCCGCTGTTGCGCATATTCGCGCTGCGCCCCGGCGTCGCCCGCTTCCGCGGCCTTGCGCATCTCCGCCCGATAGTCGGCGGCGCGTCCCTGATCCAGGTAGTACGCCGCGACCAGCTTGAAACCGAGACCGCGCCCGTTGTTCGACGGCCGCTCCAGGAGCGCGATGTCCTTCGGGCGCAGGACCGGCTTGTGGCTGCGCCCGATCCGCAGCACCACCATCAGGACTTCGGCGTCGGCATTGCCGGCGTCGATGGCGCGCTGCAGATGGCGCAGGGCGAAATCGCTGTTGGCGCCCTGGCGGACCAGAGCCTCCATGAGGACGTAGTAGAGACTCGCGCCGTGCTGGTGCCAGCGGCGATCGGCGGCATCGAGGAGGGCGCCGGCCGCCCGGAGGTCGCGCGCGACGCCGATGCCTTCGGCGTGGGCCAGCGCCAGCAGCGCCATCGCCGCCGCATGCTCGCGTTCGGCCAGCGGCAGCAGCGCATCGACCAGACCATCGTCGCAGCCGGCGGTCTTCTGCGCGGCGCAGAACGCCATCCAGTGGGCGATCGACGACAGCCCGCCCGCGGCGGCGCCTTCGCGCAGGGACTTCAGGCGCGCGTCCGGATCGGACTGGTCCAGCGCGGCGCGGACCGCGATCAGATCGATACCGACGGTCTCGCCGCCCTTCTTCTGCGCTTCGGCGAACATGTTCGCCAGGAGGTGCCGCTGGAAGGGGAAGGTCGAATACGGATCGTCGCGATCGATGGCGTGCGCGGCGTCGATGAAATCGAACACCAGATGCCGCTCCACCTTCGCATCCGGATCCCAGGCGGCCACCGCCATCGGCAGGTAGCGTCGCGGCGCGTTGAACTTGTAGTACTCGTAGCGGAATTCGTATCCGAGCAGGGCGATCAGCGCATACACATCGCGCGGCGACAGCACCTGGATCGGTCGACGCAGGACGCCGTCGCCGTGCGCGGCGAGCGCGTGTTTCGACAGCGCGGCGAGCGCGGCGGCCTCGCGCTCCGCGCCATCCTGATCGCCGACGGCCTCGGCGCACATCATCGCGACCCGATGCAGGGCGATGCTCACCGGCACCGCTTCCACCGCGGCGCGCACGTCGTCGGCATGGTCGCGGCAACCGTCGGCCTCGACCGTGCTGAAGCCGTACCCCACGCTGTCCATGACGTCGAACTGCTTGTAGGCGGCGCCGAGATCGGCATGCGCGAGAAACCGCTGCCAGGTGCCCGCGGGGTCGGCCGCGACCGCCTCGGGCGTCGCGGCGCCGGTGGCCTTCGCGGCCGACGCGGGAGCCACGGCGGGGGCGGCCGCATGGGCGGCGGCGCAGACCGGAGCGAGTGCGATGGCGAGCGCGACGCGACGCAGACGGGCAACGCTCATCGTTTCTTCTCGTCCATCACGTTGCGCAGCAGATCACGCAGGCGCGCCTCGCGCTGCTGCGCATCGAGTCCGGCAGGCAGGGTGAAGCTCAGGCGGGCCGACAGGTCGTCGTGGACCTGGCGCAACGCCTGCAGGTGCGGGGCGACCATGTCCAGCGGAAGCTCGCTGCGGCGGACGTCCATTTCGTAGACCAGTCGGACCGCATCCTCGGCGACCGCGACCTCGCGCCGGAAGCCGAAGGCGTGCGAGTTGCGATCGATGCGCTCGGCGACGAAGTTCGCCTTCCAGCGTTCGGGCAGGCGCACCTCGACCTCGTGGCGGTAACGGCCGCGCGGCACATAGTCGAGCGGGCCGCTGCGTTCGAGCGAGGACGGCAGTTCGCTCACGCTCTGCAGCGCTTCGGGATAGACATCCAGCGCACGCACGCCGGGGGCCTTGTCGTCGAACGGCGACTTCAGCCGGTAGCGTTCGCGGATGCGCACGACATTGCGGTCGGGGTCGTCCTCGATCACCGGTTCGCCCAGCATCTCCAGCTCGCCGTAGCGCTTGCGGTAATACTCGGAATAGCGGCGCACCAGGTCGTCGCCGCGCTGGCTGAGCGTGTTGCGGCGCTGGTAGTCGGCGGCCGAACCGGTGTAGCGGGTCTCGACCTCGAACGCAACCTCGCGGCCATCGGCGGCGGGCGTGAAACGCTCGACCACCTCGACCCCGGCGTTGCCTTCGCGCGGCGGTTCGATCGCTTCCAGCGCCCGCGCGCCCGTCGCCACCGGCAGGGCCATGCCGTAGTCGCCGAGATCGAAGCGGCGCGGATCGCCGCCCTGCTGGGCGATGGTTGGATCGACCCAGACGGTGTCGCCGCCGATCCGGGCGCGCACGATCACGTGATTGAAACTGGACGCGCTGGGCACGAACTGGTCCACGGCACGGCCACGCTCGGTCGTGACCAGCGCCGGCGCCGCTTCGATGTCCATCCGCCGCAGCAGCGTGGTCAGCAGATAGACCTTGTCCTTGCAATCGCCGTAACGTCGGCGCCAGACCAGATCCGGCGGATTCGGACGATGGCTGTTGTCGCCGATCTCGATGCCGAAATAACGCACGTCGTTCTGCACCGCGCGCAGCGCCGCGGTCAGCCGCGCGTTCGCATCGGGCAGGCGCTTCCACTCGGCGAGCCGGCGCTCCAGGTCCTCGTCGAACGGCGCATCGTGCCGCGGGTACAGCGGCAACGCCCAGGCGACCACATCGGCCCAGGTGCGCTCGGGCGCGATCTGCACCAGCGGATACGGCTGGTACCACGCCGGATAACCGTCCTCGAACACGGTCGCCGGCAACGCGCGCGCCTGGACCTGCACTTCGACCGCGTCCGGGCCGCGCCTGACCTGCGGTTCGATCGCGATGTTCTCGCGGTGCACGCGGAACTTCGTGCCCGGGTCGTAGAGCACGCGCAGGCCGCTGCGCAGGGTCGGATTGCGCCACGACAGCGTGGCCCAGTCCGCGATCTGGCCACCGAGCACCGGATTGGCGCCGACGATGCTGTAACCGATCCGGATCACGTCGTCGACACGCACGTCGTCGAGCACGATCAACGCGGTGACGCTGCCGTTGGTCAGGTCCTGCTCGAATTCGCTCTCGCGCCGCGCCAGCGAGATGGTCTCGGGGGCGAGCCGGCTCTGCCAGCGGCCATCGCGCAGGAGTTCGACCCGGTGCAGGGTCATCGTCTGGAATTCCGGATTCCAGACGATCTGGAAACGACCGGCCTCGCCGATCAGCGACGGCGACTTCGGCTCGAAGACATGTTCGTAGTAGACCTGATCGCGCCCGGCGCGGCGATCGGACTGGACGTCGTACAGCCAGTAGCGCCAGCGGCGGTCGTCGGCCCCGGGCGCGTCCGCGTCCCAGCGTGCGGGCAATTCGCGTCGGGCCACGAACGCGGGTTCCACCCCGGTCGAAAATTTCAGGTCGCCGCGGGCGTGTTCGACCGGCGCGGCCTCGGATGCGAACGCCGCCAACAGCAGCAGGCCCGCCGAAATCCAGTGTTTCATGCCTTGTTCCCGTTCCCCCGATGCCGGACAGGCTACACCGAAACCGGCGGGCCGCGACGGCAGGCGGAAGGGCTCAGGACCGCAGCAGCGCGGCCAGTTCGGCCGGCGTCCGCGCCAGCGCATCGGCGCCAGCGGCGCGCAGTTCGAGCGCATCGCCGAAACCCCAGAGCACACCGACGGCGCGCATGCGGTGATGGTTCGCGCCCTCGATGTCCAGATGGCGATCGCCGATCATCGTGCAGGCATCGGCGCGCAGGTCCAGGCGCGACAACGCCTCGGCGATCAGCTCCGGCTTGTGGCTGAGGCGGCCGTCCGGCGTGGCGCCGACGGTGTCCTCGAAGCGGGCACCGAACGGCAGCGCGTCGACGATCCGGCGAGCATAGGATTCGTTCTTGGCGGTGACCACCGCCAGGCGATGACCCGCGGCATGCAGGGCCTCGATCGTCTCGCCGATCCCGGCATAGACGGTGTGCTCGCGCCAGCCTTCACGGTCGTAGCGTTCGCGATAGAAGGCGACCGCACGTTCGACGTCGTCGGCGTGCTCGAACAGGCGGCCGAAGCTCACGCGCAGCGCCGGACCGATCCAGCCGCGCAGTTCGCTCGCAGGCA
>JAYRTK010000059.1:0-14247 GCA_041919595.1 Lysobacteraceae bacterium | reverse complement strand
CGGGATATTTCTTCAGCGCCGAAACCACGGCCTTCATCAGGAAGGCGAGCATGGTCAGCTTGATGCCCGCCTTCTCGTGTTCCTTGTTGAGCGCGACGCGCAGCGCTTCCAGATCGGTGATGTCGGCATCGTCGTGCTGGGTGACGTGCGGGATCATCGCCCAGTTGCGGGCGAGGTTGGCGCCGGAGATCTTCTTGATCCGCGACAGCTCGCGGACCTCGATCTCGCCGAACTTCGAGAAATCCACCTTCGGCCACGGCAGCAGGTTGAGGCCACCGCCACCGCCACCGGCGGCGGCGACGGGCGCGGCGCCGACCGCGCCGCCCTGCAGGGCCGATTTGACGAAGTTCTGCACGTCTTCCTTCGTGATCCGTCCACCGCGAGCGGTGCCGGCGACCCGGGACAGATCGACGCCGAGCTCGCGCGCGAACAGGCGCACGGCCGGACTGGCGTAGGGCACCTTGTCCGGCAAGACCGCATCGGCCTCGAAGCGGACCGGAGGCAGGCCGGCGCCCATCGGCGCGGCTGCGACGGGCGGCGGAGCGGTGACCGGCGCGGGGGCCGGCGCACTGGGCGCGGGCGCGGAGACGGGAGCCGGCGCGGGAGCAGGCGCCGCCACCGGGGCCGGCACCGCGGCAACGGACGCGGCCTCGGCAGGTTCGATCATCGCGACCACGCTGCCTTCGGACACCGTGTCGCCGAGCTTGATCCGCAGTTCGCGGATCGTGCCGGCGAACGGCGCGGGGACTTCCATCGTGGCCTTGTCCGACTCCAGCGTCGCCAGCCCCTGGTCCTTGGCCACCGTGTCGCCGACGGCGACCAGAATCTCGATCACCGGAATATCGGTGAAGTCGCCGATGTCGGGAACGAGCGCTTCCTTCAGTGAGGTCATGACGGGCCTTCGAACGTGCGCGCCGGATTGGCGGCGATCGCGGCTATTGTGGACGTGGACGGCCGTCGCGCCAACCTGCCGGGCCGGCCCGCGACGGCATCGCACGACCGTGGATGCGCGTCCTGCGATGCCGCGCGCGCGGAATACGTTTGCAGGACCGCGGCATGCCGCGGATGTCGTCGCGGCCCGCCATCGCCGTACGCGTGTGTACGGAGCGCTGATCCGCAGCGACTGCGGCGCGCGCATGGAAACTGCGCCGGCCGTCGAGCGCCTGCGGCCATTCGACGGCGGCGGCGGCGCCCGGAAACGACGACGCCCGGCGCGCGCGCCGGGCGTCCGGGTCGGACCGCGATTGGCGCGTCAGCGCTTGTCGCCGACGACCCGCAGACCCATGGTCAGACCCGCGAACGACACGTACCTGGATTGGCCGGTGACGTTGAGACGGATCGTGGTCGGCTGCTTGAAGAACTCGTTCGCCTGGGCCTCGGTCAGGCCGTAGCTCTCGGTCAGCGAACGCTTGCTGATCAGGCCGGCCATGCACACGGCGGAATCGCGCGTGCGCTCGGTGAAGCTCACGGCCGGCTCCAGCGGCACCTGATAGATTTCGGAAGATGTCATGCTGGTCAGCAATTGGCCACCGAACGGCGCACCGGTGGTCGGGTCGATCAGCGACGGATCGTCCAGCACCGGATTTTCCACGGTCAGGGTCGGGGTGTAGCGGAACAGCGCCAGCGCGCGCGTGGCGGTCGGATTGCTGTAGTTGACGGTCAGCAGCGGCGAGAACCAGTAGCACAGCAATGATTTGGTCGCCTTGCCGGGCAGCTTCAGCCGGGCCATGTCGTTGTAGCTGAAGGCGGTGGTCGCACCGGGCGTTGCATTCAACGTCTGGCAGAACTGGTCGGGCACCGCCGGATCCGGCGCGGGACAGGTTTCATCGAGGAAGAGGAAGGCGCTGGTCAGGCCCAGATAGATCACTTCACGGCCGAAGGAATCCACGTCGCCCACATCCTCGAGCGTCGGCGCATCCTTCGGGGCGCGGACGCCGGCGGCGGAGACCTTCGCCAGTTGGGCGGTCCGCAGGGCCTGCGGCGACGGCGCGCGGCTGGCATGCACGTCCGGCGACACGGCTTCGATGACCTCGTGCCGCGAAGGCGCGCGCTGCTGGGCGTAGACACCGACCGAGACGAGGGCGGCCGTCACGGCCAGACCGATGAGATGCTTGCGTTGCATGGTGGAGCGCTCCGGGAATTGGCGGGTACCGGAACACAACGCGGGCCTTCGCCCGGAACGGACAGCCCCCGGGCGGCGGAAGCGCCCGGGGCGGCGGACCGCCCCGGGCCGGTGGATCAGTCGCCGACCACGCGCAGGCCGAACACCATCGCCGCAGTGCCGACGTTCTGCACGCTGCCGCTGACATTGAGCCGGATCGTCGTCGGGCTGGCGAAGAAATCGTCCGCCTGGGACGGGGTCAGACCGTAATTCTCGATCAGCGCCTTGTGACTGATGAAGCCGGCCATGCACACGGTCGAGTCGCGGGTCTGCTGGTTCAGCGTGGTGGCCGCGGGCAGCGCTTCCTGGAAGCGCTCGCTCGAGGTCATGCTGGTCAGCAACTGGCCGCCGAACGGCGCACCGGTGGTCGGATCGATCAGCGCCGGGTCGTCCAGCACCGGATTCTCGATGGTCAGCGTCGGCGAATAACTGAAGCGGCCAATCACCGGCGTCGCACCCGGGTTGCTCCAGGTCACGCGCAGCAGCGGCGAGAACCAGTAGCAGAGCAGCGAATTCGACGCGTATTTCGGCAGTTTGATCCGCGCGGCATCCTGGAAGCTGAAGCTGGTGGTCGCACCGGCGGTCGGATTGAGTTCCTGGCAGTATTCGTCCGGGGTGGTCGGCTTGGGGCAGCCGCTCTGGACGTTGATGAAGGCGCTGGTCAGGCCGAGCCATTTGACGTAGCGGCCGAAGCTGTCGACGTCGTAGACGTCGTCCACGGTCACGTCGTAGATCGGCGGCGCGAGCTTGGCGGTGATCGGGGCGGGCTTCGCGGCGGGAACGACGGCCTGCGAGGCGCGCCGGCTCAGCAGGCGCTGTTCGGGATAGTTCTGGAGATCGGCCGACACGCCGCGGATGGCGTCGTTGCGGACGAACAGGCCTTTCTGGGCATAGGCGGCCACCGACACGGCGGCGACGGCGAGACCGAGGGCGAGGACGTGCTTGCGTTGCATGGAAGGCTCCGGTTGAGGGGCGACGGCCAGGGGCGGGCGACCGTCGACAACCGGAGCAGAACGCAGGCCGACACCGGAACAGGACATGGCCTGCTCAGGGGGGCTCGGCCTCCATGTGCACCCGTTCGCGGTGGAGCAGGTACAGGCCGCTGAGCACGATGATCGCGGCGCCGACCCAGGTCATGGCATCGGGCAATACGTGCCAGAGGCTGTAATCGAGGATCAATCCCCACAGCAGCGCGGTGTACTCCAGCGGCGCGATCGACGACGCCTCGCCGTGGCGGAAAGCTTCGGTGACCGTGTACTGACCCAGCGCCCCGGCGACGCCGACACCGGCGATCAGCCACAGATCCGCGGCGAGCAGCGGCCGCCACTCCGGCAGGGCCAGCACGCCGGCACCGAAGGCGATGCTGGCCATCAGCCAGACCACCATCGCCTGGGTGCTGTCGGTGCGCGCCAGCACCCGGACGGTGATCGCCGAGACCGCATACCCCAGCGCCGACAACAGCACCGCCAGCCCGGCCACGGTGAGCACACCCTCGCCGGTGGGACGCAGCACCACCAGCACGCCCACGAAACCGATGGCGATCACGATCCAGCGCCGCGGCCCGACCCGTTCGCCCAGCACCGGCACCGACAGCGCGGTGATCAGCAGCGGCGCCACGAAGAACACGGTGTAGGCGGTGGACAGGGGCAGGACGCGCAGGGCGTAGACGAAGCTGGCCATCATCAGCACACCCAGCACACCGCGCAGCAGATGCAGCGACCAACGCACCTTCAGCAGACGCAACGGCCCGACCGTGATCAGCGCCCAGACCAGCACCAGCGGCAGCGACGAGGCGCCGCGCAGGGCCGCGACCTGGAACGGGGGGTAATGCGCCGACAACAGCTTGAGGCCGGTGTCCATGAGCGCGAAGAGGCCGACCGAAGCCAGCATGAGCAGGACCGCGCGCCAGGGACGGCGGCCCGAAGACGGATGCGAGGACATCGCGCAAGGATGCCGTCAACGCCGGGATCGCACCAGCCGCCCCGACGGGACACGCTGTCGCGACTGACCCGCCGGACGCGTTTTCGGCGTTCTACATTCCGTCCGCCATCGCCCCGGGATCCCCTCATGTCGCAGAGCATCGCCCGTCGCCTGTCGCTGCCCTGTCTGTTGCTCTCCACCCTGCTGCTGTCCGCCTGTCAGCGCGAAGCGCCCGCGGACACCACCGCGCCCGTCGCCGCACCGGCACCGCCCGCCGCACCGGCCGCCCCTCCGGCGGCACCGGCAGACACCCCCGCCCCGGCCGCCGCGGCCGCATTCGATCCGGCCAGCGTGCCGGAGAGCACCGCGACCCTGCCGCCGCCCCCGTTCTTCCAGACCCCCGAAGGGCTGGAAAGCACCTTCGACGACAAGGACAAGGTGGTGAACTTCGACCGCCACTTCTTCATCGCCGGGAACCAGGCCGTGCCGGTGGAAGGGAAGATCTTCCGCGACCGGTTCAACCTCGGCGGGGCGCGGACCTACACCGACATCGAATTCCGCCGCAACTACGAGAACGCGATCCAGGCGCTGGGCGGGAAGAAGATCAACACCACCCAGTACACGTACGACGTGATGGACGCCGCCGGCGGTCGCGACGCGCTGGAAAAGGCCAACTACGCCGCGCCGATGAATCCGGACGCCCCGCACGACATCTACCTGCTCCGCCAGGGCGGCAGGGAATGGTGGATCGATATCAGCACCGGCGCGTTCCCGCTGCACGGCTACGTGGTCGTGCTGGAGCGCGAGGCGATGAAGCAATCGGTCGCCCTGCTCGACGCCACGGTGATGAGGAAGGCCATCGATGCGCAGGGCCGGGTCGCGCTGTACATCAATTTCGATGTCGACAAGGCCACCCTGCGCCCGGATGCCCAGCCGACGATCGACGAAATCGCGAAACTGCTGACCTCCGACCCCGCGCTGAAACTCTCGATCGAAGGCCACACCGACAACACCGGCGCCCCGGCGCACAACCGGGACCTCTCCGCCGCCCGCGCGCGCAGCGTGCTCGGCGCCCTGGTCGGCCTCGGCATCGACCCGGCGCGGCTGCAGTCGACGGGCTTCGGCCAGGACAAGCCGCTCGCCGACAACGCCACCGAGGACGGCCGGGCGAAGAATCGCCGGGTGGAGCTGGTGAAGCGCTAGATCGGGCCGGGCCCCGCATCGGGGCCCGCCCTGCGATGGGTTACCCTGTCGCACCCGCCCCTCGCCGCCCCGCCATGCCCTCTTTCGATATCGTCTCCGAAGTCGACGCCCACGAATTGACCAACGCCGTCGATCAGGCCAACCGCGAACTGTCCAATCGTTTCGACTTCAAGAACGTCGACGCGAAATTCGCGCTCGATGAGAAGCTCATCACCCAGTCGGCGCCCAGCGAATTCCAGTTGCAGCAGATGACCGAGATCCTGCGCGCGCGGCTGATCGCCCGCAGCATCGACGCCCGCTGCCTCGAATTCGGCGAGATCGAGACCAATCTCGCCGGCGCCCGCCAGAAGATCACGGTCAAGCAGGGCATCGAACGCGAGCTGGCGAAGAAGATCCAGGGCACGATCAAGGACGCCAAACTCAAGGTCGAGGCGCAGATCAACGGCGACAAGCTGCGCGTCACCGGCAAGAAGCGCGACGACCTGCAGGCCGCGATCGCGCTGCTGCGCGGCCAGACGTTCGAACGGCCGCTGCAGTTCGACAACTTCCGCGACTGATCCGCGCGTGGATCCGCTCGTGAACCGCGCACCGGACGACGAACCCGCCGAGCTCGGCGCCACCCGCCGCTGGCTGGAGCGGGCCGTGATCGGACTGAATCTCTGCCCGTTCGCGAAGGCGGTGTACGTCAAACAGCAGGTCCGCTTCGTGCTCAGCGACGCCGAGCTCGAAGACGATCTGCTGGAGGAGTTGGGCGAGGAACTGCTGCGCCTGCGCGACACGCCCGCGGAGGAGATCGACACCACCCTGCTGGTGCATCCGCGGGTATTGACCGACTTTCTCGACTACAACGACTTCCTCGACCGCGTCGACGCGCTGATCGAGGCGCTGGATCTCGACGGCGTGCTGCAGGTCGCGAGTTTCCACCCGCGGTACCAGTTCGCCGACACCGCGCCGGACGATCCGGGCAACGGCACCAACCGCGCGCCCTACCCGACCCTGCATCTGATCCGCGAAGCCAGCCTCGACCGCGCGGTGGCGGCCTACCCGGACGCCGACGTCATCGTCGAACGCAATCTGCGGACGATGGAGACGCTCGGGCTGGACGGATTGCGCCGATTGCTGGACGACGACGCGACGCCCACTCCATAGCGGGCTTTCGCACGAGCGCCTTCAGGCCCGAGCCTTGCGTTCCATCGCGGGAAGCGCGCGACGGAAGCCTCACCTACGATGCGTGAACGATGGCGATGCCGGTCAACGCATACGCTTCGGCCAGATCCGCCGCGATCCGGTGCCCCAACGCGCGCGTGGCCGCGTCGGGCACGATGAGGTCCGGCACCTGGATCGGGGTCATGCCGGCGGCGAGCGCCGCGCGCACGCCGAAGGCCGAATCCTCGAACACCACGCAGCGCGCCGGATCGACACCGAGCGCGGCGGCGGCCTTCAGATAGCCTTCCGGCGCCGGCTTGGGTTCGATCACGTCGCTGCCGGTGATGACGATCTCGAAGAAGGGCGCGATACCGCTGGTCTCGAGCTTGCGTCGCGCGCGTTCGCGTTGCGTGGAGGTCACCACCGCGCGCGGCAGCGCACGCGCATGCAGATCGTCGAGCACGGCCCGGACGTGCGCGTGCAGTGGGATGCCGGCCTCGATCCGCTGTTGATATCGGGCGCAGCAGCCCTCCCGCAACGTGCGCACCTCGCGTTCCGACAACGTGCGCAGCATCAGTGGCACGTAATCCTTTTCGTGCATGCCGATCATGCGAAACCACAGATCGTCATCGACCTCGACCGCCAGGTCGACCGCGGCGTCGCGCCAGCAGTCGATGATCGCGCGCTCGCTGTCGAGCATCAGGCCATCCATGTCGAACAGGATGGCATCGGGAACGAACGGCACCGGGCTCATGCCGGGGCCACCCCGGCGAACAACCGCGCCCGATCCTGCTCGTCGAGGATCCGCCACTGCCCTTCCGCCAGATCGCCCAGCGACAATCCGCCGACCTGCGGACGATGCAGCGCCTCGACGTGATTGCCGACCGCAGCGAACATCCGCCGCACCTGGTGATAACGTCCCTCGTGCAGCGTGAGCCGCGCGCGCTGCGGCCCCAGGACTTCGAGCTCGGCCGGCAGCAGCGGTTTCGTTTCCGCTTCCAGCAGCAGCGTCCCGCTGGCGAAGATCGCGGCTTCGTCCCCGCGCAGCGGCTGCGCCAGCGTCGCTTCGTACACTTTCGGAACCTGCGACTTCGGCGAGATGATCCGGTGCAGCAATGCGCCGTCGTCGGTCATCAGCAGCAATCCGCTGGTCTCGCGATCGAGCCGCCCCACCGTCGACAGCACCGGATCGCGCAGCCGGAAGCGCGGCGGCAGCAGATCGTGGATCAGACGCCCCTGATCCTTGGTCGAACAGGTGACGCCCACCGGCTTGTGCAGCATCAGCAGCAGTCCCGGCGCGGGATCGAGCGGTTCGCCGTCGATGCGCACGTCCGCGTGCCGCGCATGCACGCCGAGTTCGTCGTCGGCATACAGCACGTCGCCATCGGCGCCGGTGATGCGGCCTTCGCGGAACAGCGCCGTCACCTGCTTGCGGCTGCCGTAGCCGAGGTTGGCGATCAGTCTGAGCAGTTTCACGTTTTCATCGCCTCGATCACCTTGAATCCATTGCCCTGCGCCACGGTCCGGACCGAGGCGAATCGCGCATCGAGCGTCTGTTCGTAGGGCAGATGCCGATTGGCGACCAGCCACAGACGTCCGTGCGGCAACAGCGCCTCGGCCGCCGCCGCGATGAAGGCGCGACCGATGTCCGGACGATCCGCGCGGCCCTGCGCGTGGAACGGCGGGTTGGTCACGATCACGTCGTAACGCTGCGGCAATCCGCTGGCGACATCGTGCCAGTGGACACCGAGCGGAACGCGTCCGGCGAACGCGGCGAGATTGCGCTCCGCCAACGCAAGCGCGCGGGCTTCGGCCTCGTACAGATCGAGCGCGACGATGCCCGGGCAGCGCTGCAGCAGTTCGACCGAGAGATAGCCGTAACCGCAGCCGAGGTCCGCGGCGCGACCACGCAGATCCGCCGGAAGCTGCGCGGCCAGCAGCGCCGATGCCGCATCGATGCGATCCCAGGCGAACACGCCCGGACGACTGAGGAAGCGGCCATCGAGAATCGGACGCGGCGCATCCAGCGCACGCCACGCATCGCGCAACGCCGAATCGACACGGGACGGATCGATCCGCGTCCAGAACACGCGGCAGTGATGTTTCGACAGGCTGCCGGACAGGCCCGCCAGCGCCTTGAGATCGGCCTCGCCGGATTTCGCGCCTTCGTCGTTGGCCATGCACGCGACCACCACACCGCCGGGGGCACACTGCGCGACCGCCCGCGCCAGCAGCGCCCGCGCTTCGTCGCGCTGGCGCGGAGGCAGCACCAGCACCATCGCATGGCGGGTGTCGTCGCCGGATGCTTCCGGGGCGCACACGGTCCAGCCGGAGCGCATCAGCGCATCGGCCTCCGGTTTGAAGCTCTGCTCGCAGACCAGTCCGGGGCGCGCCGCCTCGCGCAGCGGCCAGCCGTCGCGAGCGCGCAGGAACAACACCCCGTTCCCCGCACCGCCCGGTGCCGGCCATGTCAGATCGCCCGTGGCGAACGGCAGCAGCAGGACTTCGAGCGCGGGATCGCCGCGATCAACGGCCATGGCGAGAGGGCGGTCTGAATGACATCCGCAAATTGTAAGTCGACCGCTGTGAGGTTTCGCGCCCCGCCGCGAATCATGTGAGCATCCCCGCCATGACCCGCCGCCCGTGATCGCCGCCGACCTCCCGATGGACACCCGCCGTGCCCGCTTCGCCGCCCTGCTCGACGCGCATCGCGGCATCGTCTTCAAGGTCGCGAACGCCTACAGCCGGCAGGTCGAGGACAGGCAGGACCTGGCGCAGGAGATCGCCGCCCAGGCGTGGCGCGCGTTTCCGGGTTACGACCCGGCGCGATCGTTCCCGACCTGGCTGTATCGCATCGCCCTGAACGTCGCGATCTCGCACCTGCGCAACGCGAGCGGTCGCGCGTCGACAGAACCGCTGGACGAGCGCCACGAAACGCAGCCGGCACTCGGCGACGACGACATTTCCACCCGGCATGAGCAGGACGAACGCCTGCGGATGCTGTACGCAGTGATCGAACGCCAACCGCCGCTCGACCGCGCATTGCTGCTGCTGTGGTTGGACGAGCGCAGCCAGCGCGAGATCGCCGACGTGCTCGGCATCAGCGAAAGCAACGTCTCGACCAAGCTCAACCGACTCAAGCAACGCATCCGCGAACAACTCGCGGATGCCGATCATTCCTGACCTCCCCCACGAGGCGACACCGACGATGGACACCACCATGGAACTCGACGAACTCAAACACGCCTGGAAAGCGCTCGATGCGCAGCTGACGCTGCAGAACAGGCTCCAGCTCGACGCGCTGCACGAACGCAAGGTCGGCAGGATCCGCTCCCGCCTGCGCCCGCTGTTCTGGGGGCAACTCATCCAGATCCTGTTCGGCGCCTGGATGATCCTGATCGGCGTCGACGTATGGACCGCACACCGCGACACGCTGCATCTGCTGCTCGCCGGTCTCGCCGTACACGCCTACGGCGTCGCGGCCATCATCGCCGCCGGCATCGTCTGCGGCGGCATCGCCCGCATCGATCATGCCGCGCCGGTGCTCGAACTGCAGCGCAGGCTGGCGCGACTGCGCCGGGCCTATCTGATCGGCGGCATGTGCGTGGGCCTGCCGTGGTGGATCTTCTGGGTGCCCTTCCTGATGACGCTCGCGATGTCGGCGACCGGTATCGACATCTACGCCGTCGCGCAGGCGTCGTCGCCGCTGACGAACTGGCTGAACATCGGCATCGTCGGCGGCGTGCTCGGCCTGTTCGGCACCTGGATCTTCCACCGCTGGTCGCGGCATCCCAGCCGTGCCGCATTGGGGAAAAAGCTCGACGACGGCGCGGCCGGCGGCAGTCTGCGCAAGGCGCAGGTCGAACTGGATGCGTTGCAGCGCTACGGCGAGGAGTGATCGCATATCGCATCGCACCGCCCGTCGGCGCGATGCGAGGCCATCTTGCAGAAGCGGCACGACATGCAGTACGTTTTTCCCGTGAGGAATTTTGTGGCGCTTCTTGAAGAAGCGCGGTTTTGCCTAAGGCAAACCACGGAATCGTTCCGTTGCAACGCCAGAATCCCTCGGCCACCTGATTCCGACATAGGACGGTGGCGCCCTGTCGAGATAACTCGCGGGCCCCGGATTATTCCTGATAACAGGACATCCGGACCGGCGCCTCCCCATTCCGACAGGAACACCACAATGACCTCATTGCGTCAGGCGCGCGAGCGCGCATTCCATGCGCAGCAGGGATACTGCTGCTACTGCGGCTATCCGATGGCCGAGTCCACGGCCGAACTCGACGCATTCGCACGTCGATACAAGCTGAAGAAACCCTGTGCACAGCAACTGCTCGCAACCGCGGAGCATCTGCTGGCACGTTGCGACGGAGGCACGGATAGGGCCGCGAACATCGCCGCTGCGCATGCGTGCTGCAACCGCCTCAGACATCACAGGAAATGCGCGACGCCGCCGGACAAATATCGTGAACACGTGCAACGTCGATGCGCAAAAGGGAGGTGGCATGCCCCCCAGGTGCTGCGCATGTCGAAACGACTGCCTCCACTGCCGTCATGAGCGGCAGCGTCTTCAGGCATCCAGTTCCCGCAACACCAGCGACGGCGGCGCATCCAGCACGCGGCGGGTCGCGAACAGGCCCGCCGCGAGCGCCGCGAAGGTGCCCAGCCCGGCGCCGGCCGCGGCCATCGCCCAATCGACCTTCCACGGCAGATCGAACACCTGCACGGCCACGACGCCGGCGAGCACGCTGGCCGCGACCGCGGCGACGATTCCGGACAGCAGACCGATCGCCGCGAACTCCGACGCCTGCGCCAGCCGCAGCTGGCCGCGACTGCCGCCGAGCGCGCGCATCACGCCGCCTTCGCGCAGCCGCTCGTCCTGGCTCGCGCTCACCGCGGCCATCAGCACCAGCACGCCGGCCGCGAGCGAGAACCAGAACACCACCTGCACCACCATCGCCACCTGATCGCCGATGCTCTTGACCTGGGTGAGGATGGCATCGACGTCGATCACCGACAGGTTCGGGAAGCGCGACACCAGTCCGGCGGTGAAGCGCGTCGCTTCCGGCGGCACCCGCACCGCGGTGATATAGCTCGCGGGATAGTCGTCGAGCGCACCGGGCGAGGCGATCACGAAGAAGTTCGGACGGAAGCTTTCCCACTCCACCGTGCGCAGACTGGTGATGGTCGCCTCGAAACGCTGGCCGGCGATGTCGAACACGACGCGATCGCCGAGCTTCCAGCCGAGGGCGACGGCGAAATCCTGCTCCACCGACAGTTCCGGACGCGCCAGCCGCTTCGGCGGCCACAGCTTGCCGGCGACGATCTTGTTGTCGTCGCCGACACCGTCGGCCATCGACAGATTGAACTCGCGCTCGGCGAGACGGCGTGCGCGCTCACCGTTGGCGGCGTAATCGTTGCCGGTCACGGCCTTGCCGTTGTGCTCGACCAGTCGCCCGCGGATCATCGGGAACAGCGTCGGCGGCGCCAGCCCCTGCTCCGCGATGTATCCACGCACGCCGTCCATCTGGTCGGGCTGCACGTTGATGATGAAGCGGTTGGGCGCATCCGCCGACAGCGACAACCGCCAGCGGTCGAGCAGATCGGTGCGCACGAAGGTCAACAGCAGCAGCGCCATCAGTCCGAGCCCGAGCGCGGAGACCTGCGCGATGCTGGTGCCGGCGCGGCGACTGACGTTCGCCAGTCCGTAGCGCAGGCTCCCGCGCAGTCGCGAGCGCAGGCGGCGCACCAGCAGGATCAGCGCGAACGCGATCGACGCCAGCGCCGCGAGCGTGAGCGCGATGCCCGCGAGCATCGTCAATCCGAGGGTGGCCGAACCCGCCTGCCACCACAGCAGCGCGGCCAGTCCCGCGAAACCGGCGAACGCGACCAGCCAGGCGCTCGGCTCGGCGGCATCGAGATCGCGCCGCAACACGCGCAGCGCCGGCACCCGGCGCAGCGCCAGCACCGGCGGCGCGCCGAACGCGATCAACACCACCAGGCCCACGCCGAGCCCCTGCAGCGCCGGCCACACGCCGGCGGGCGGAATCTCCACCTTCAACTCGGCGGCGAGCCACGTACCGACCGCCCATTGCAGCGCGAAGGCGATGGCGATGCCGATCAGGCTGGCCAGCACGCCCAGGATCAACAATTCGCCGATGTGGATCGCGACCAGGGTCCGCTGGCTCGCGCCGAGGCAACGCATCACCGCCGCGCCGGAGAGATGACGCTCGCTGTGCCGGCGCGCGGCCATCGCCACCGCCACCGCCGCCAGCACGACCGACACCAGCGCGGCCAGCCCGAGGAAGCGCCCGGCGCGATCGAGCGCGGAACGGATTTCGGGGCGCGCGTCGGCGATGGTTTCGAGCCGCTGTCCGCGGGCGAGCGCGGCGCGCGCGGTCTTCGCGAAGCCTTCGACCGCCGCGGCCTCGCCGGCGACCACGAGCTTGTAGGTCGCGCGACTGCCGGGCTGGATCAGTCCGGTCGCCGGCAGATCCTGCATCGCCAGAAAGACCTTCGGCGCGACGTTGAAGTAATCGATGGCGCCGTCGGGTTCCTGCAGCACCAGCGCGGCCAGGCGCAGTTCGACGTTGCCGATGCCGATGCGGTCGCCGGGCTTCGCGCCCAGCGCGTCGGCGCCGGCGCGACTCAGCCAGACCGTTCCCGGCGCGGGCGCGCCGTCGACATTGCGCTCGCCTTTCGCATCGGCGATGCGGAACTGCCCGCGCAGCGGAAAGCCTTCGCCGAGCGCGCGCAGTTCACCGAGTTTCAACTGCGCGGTGTCGCCGCGCCCCAGCCGGATCATCGTCGGCAGTTCGACCGTCTCGGTACGACGCAGCGCATCGGCCCGCGCCGCCTCGCGGATCTTTCCGGCGATGGGCGCATCGCCGCGCACCACCGCATCGCCGCCGAGCAGACGGTTGGCCTCGATCGCCAGCGCGCGCCCCGCGCGATCGGTGACGAAGCCCACCGCCGACACCGCGACCACGGCTAACACGACCGCGGCGATCAGGATGCGGATGTCGCCGGCGGCAAGATCGCGCCGCAACTGGCGCCAGGCGAGGGAGAACAGCCTCATGCCGACACCAGACGTCCGCCATCCAGCCGCAGCGCGCGATCGCAGCGCACGGCCAGATGATCGTCATGGGTCACCAGCACCAGCGTGGTGCCGGCATCGGCGTTCAGGCCGAACAGCAGTTCGATGATCGCCTGCCCGGTGCGGGTATCGAGATTGCCGGTGGGTTCGTCCGCGAACAGCAGGGCCGGCCGGGTCACGAACGCACGCGCCAACGCCACGCGCTGCTGCTCGCCGCCGGACAACTGGCGCGGATAGTGATCGAGCCGCTCGGCCAGACCGACCTTGCCCAGGATCTCGCGCGCGGGGCCTTCGATGTCGGCATCGCCGCGCAGCTCCAGCGGCAGCATCACGTTCTCCAGCGCGGTCAGGGACGGCAGCAGCTGGAAACTCTGGAACACGAAGCCGACCTTCTCGCCACGAACCCTGGCGCGCCCGTCCTCGTCCAGGGTCGAGAGCGGCGCGCCGTCGAGCAGGACCCGGCCCTCGGTGGGCGTGTCCAGCCCCGCCATCAGCGCCAGCAACGTGCTCTTGCCCGACCCCGAGGCCCCCACCACCGCGATCCGCTCGCCGCGCGCGATGCGGAAACCGACGCCATCGAGAATGGTCAGCTCCCCGGTCGGCAGGCGCACCCGCTTGCCGAGGTTCTCGACGGTCAGCGCCGGCGGCGCGGACGAAGGGAGCACAGCCCCGGCGGATTCGCCGGCGGCAGGGGATTCGGCCAGATTCAGGGTCATGG
>JAYRTK010000058.1:13925-14249 GCA_041919595.1 Lysobacteraceae bacterium | reverse complement strand
TGAGCAATTTGGCACGGGAACGGCCGAAGGACATCGCGCCCTTGGTGCCGCCCTGCTGCATCTGCCGCATGAAGTACAGCCAGACACCGACCAGCAGCGCGATCGGCAGCAGGTTGAACAGGAGGCTGAGGAAGATGTTGCGCCCGGAGGACGGTGGCTTCTGCTGGATCTCGACCTTGTGCTTGATCAGGTCGTTGACCATGTCGCGGTCGCCGGGACTGTAGGTATAGAACTCGCTGCCATCCTTGCGCTGGCCGCGGATGGTCGTGCCGTCCTCGTCGATCACGACCTTGGCCACCCGGTCGCTCTGGACCTGCTGGACGA
>JAYRTK010000058.1:13594-13915 GCA_041919595.1 Lysobacteraceae bacterium | reverse complement strand
GCCCGTCCCCATCCCCGGCGGGGTGAAGCTCTGGAACACCGCCATCAACACGATGGCGACGATCACCCACAGCAGCAGATTCTTGGCCAAGTTGTTCATCCTTCGCTGGCGTCCCGTGGGGGGACGGCTGAAATCACGTTTGAAACCGGTTTGCCCCGACAGCCGGGGATCCCTCCCGACCGCCTCATCCGACCGGAGCCGGACGCTTGCCCTGGGCCAGAGCATAGACCTCGGGCGAACGCTTGCGCGAGGCGGACGGTTTGCGGATCACGACACGGTCGTAGCGCTTTCGCAAGGCCCGGACGTACTCGTCGAACCCCA
>JAYRTK010000058.1:0-13584 GCA_041919595.1 Lysobacteraceae bacterium | reverse complement strand
CAGGAAGGTCCCCCCGGGCCGCAGGTGGCGATCGGCGAAGTCCATCGCCAGTTCCGCCAGATGCATGGCCCGCGGGAGGTCCACCGCATCCACCCCGCTCATATTGGGGGCCATGTCGGAGAGCACAAGGTCCACCGGTTGACCGTTCAGCAGGGCTTCGAGACGGGCCAGGACCTCGTCCTCGCGAAAATCGCCGTGGATGAACTCCACCCCCGCGAGAGAGGGCATCTCCAGGATGTCCAGGGCCACGACCCGGCCACCGTCGCCCATGGCCTGGCGGACCCACTGCGACCAGCCGCCGGGGGCGGCGCCGAGATCGACCACCACCATGCCGGGCTTCAGCAGGCGATCCCGCTCGACCAGTTCCTCCAGCTTGTAGGCCGCGCGGGAGCGCATCCCCTCGGCCTGCGCCTTTTTGACGTAGGGGTCGGAGAAGTGCTCCTTGAGCCAGCGGTGACTGCTCTTGCTGCGGGTCATGGGGAAGATACGGGCCGAAGGGGCGGCCGGAGGCGGCCGGCGCCGGGGGAACGAGCGGGTCATGATACCCTGCCGGCCCGAATCCTCTCTTCCGCGGCTGCAATTCCATGCGGCCCGACACAGATCCCCGCATGCCGACACCCCTGACCAATGCCCAGATCCGGTTCCTCCGCGGCCAGGCCCATGGCCTCAAGGCCATGCTGCAGATCGGGGCGAAAGGGGTGACCGACGCGGTGGTGGCGGAGGTGGATCTGGCGCTCGAACACCACGAACTGCTGAAGGTGAAGGTCGCCGCCGAGGACCGCGAGGCACGCGACGCGATGGTCGCCGATCTGGCCGAACGCAGCGGCGCCGTCCTGGTGCAGCGGATCGGCAACGTCGCGGTGCTGTACCGCCAGAGCAAGGACCACCGGCAGATCGTGCTGCCACGGGCGTGAGCGTCGGGCGATGCTGCTGCACCTCGAACGCCCCGACCATGCCTTCTTCCTGCGCGGCGCCGACGGCGGCCACGCCCTGGTCAACGAGCGCCGTCTGACCGCGAGCTTCGTGCTCGCTCCCGACACCTTGATCGAAGCCTGGCCGGTCACCGAAATCACGTCGATGTCGCCGGCCGATCTCGAACCGCTCTTCGCCCTGGACCCGGAACTGGTCCTGCTCGGCTGCGGCGACCGCCAGACCTTCCCGCCGCCAGCGACGATGGCCGCCTGTCTCTCGCGCGGCATCGGCATCGAGACCATGACGAACGCCGCCGCCGCACGCACCTTCAACGTGCTGGCGGGCGAAGGCCGACGCGTGGTCGCGGGTTTCGCGATCCGCGACTGAAGCGATGGCCATGTCGAGCGCAGGCCGCATCGTCGCCATCGGACTGCTGCTGACGCTCGCGGCCTGCACCGCGCTGGCGCCGCCGAAAACCCGCTACGCGCGCTGGCTCGACGCCGGTCATCACGCCGACGTCGAACGCTACGCCACCTTCCTGCAGACCGAGGGCGTCCACGATGTCGTGCCGATGCCCGCGCTGACGCGGACCGCGCGGCGCTGGCGTCATTGCGGCAATCGGGAGTACGACGTCCCGCCCGACGCACTGCAACCGAACATGCCGCCGACACTGCGCCTGGTCGTCCGCCTGCGCGACGCCGGCCTCCTCGACCCGACGCGCGCGCGCTCGGTCTATCGCGACCCGGCGATGAACACCTGCGCCGGCGGCAGCGCCCGCAGCAAGCATCTCGAAAACCGCGCGATCGATTTCGACCTGCCGAAGCGTGGCGACAACATCGAACGCCTCTGCGCGTTCTGGCGCGAACACGGCCAGGCGCTGAACATGGGCCTGGGCTTCTACTCCTCGACCGCGATCCATGTCGACACCGCCGGCTACCGCACCTGGGGTGGGGATTACACCTGGCGGACGTCGTTGTGTACGCGGCAGGCCGATCGGACCGACAAGCCGGGCGCCGCATGACCCTCTACAGCTACGTCGTGGATCACGACGAGGGTTATGCGCCGAATCCGACGCCGCCCTTTTGCACGCTCGTCCACTGCAAGTTCGCGAAGGGTGCACGCCGCAACATCGTCGAATCGGCCGAAGTCGGCGACTGGATCGTGGGCACGGGCGGCGCCAGCCGACGCTCCTCCGGCACCGGCAGTCTCATCTACATCATGCAGGTCACCGAAAAACTCGCGTTCGATGCCTTCATCGTGGACAAGCGCTTCGCCGGACGCATCGACCATCACCGTCCGACCGATGGATTGCCGCGACGATACGCACTGATATCGACCCGGTACGCCTACTTCGGTGCACGCGCGCCGTCGCTGAAACGCTTGGGCATCGACCCGCGGCGGATCGTGAAGATCGGGCCCGGCTACCGCAACCCCGGCGACGCCATGCTGCCGGCTCTGCTGAAGCGAATCGCACTCGATGGGAGGATCGGCATGCCTTGCATGTCGCGCAGAACGTCCCCGGATCTTCAGAGCGACCGCGCCAGGAAGACGACTTCGTTCGACGGCGAATCCCGCAAGCCAACATGCCGGGAAACGCGTCGCTGCAGCTGCGTGCCACGTCTCGTTCGACGCCCCAGATCCACCAGCCCCTGTTGATCCGAAGCACGAAGCGAACGACTAACCGAGACCCGATGCCATCATCGGCCTGAACGGTTCGGGAAAGGATGAAATGGGAGTCGTCACGAAGCAGGAACACGGAACCGGTTCCTCGATGAAACAAAGTGCACGCGCACGTCGATCGACCCGGCGACCGGCGCATCACGCACGATCACCTGAACCGGATCACGTCGATCGTCTCGCCGACGCCGGCGCTGAGCGTCGCTTACACCTACGACACCACGGAAGCGGCCTGTCAGGCCGGCGAGACCTTCAACATCGGCCGGCTGACGAAAATCGTCGATGCATCCAGCAGCACGGTGTATTGCCACGACCGTTTCGGACACATGGTGCGCAAGATCCAGACCACCAACGGCACGACCTTCGTCCTCAGGTATGCGTTCAAT
Source organism: Lysobacteraceae bacterium (assembly GCA_041919595.1). Taxonomy (GTDB): domain Bacteria; phylum Pseudomonadota; class Gammaproteobacteria; order Xanthomonadales; family Xanthomonadaceae; genus Lysobacter_I. Next base: position 10,609 of record JAYRTK010000058.1, on the reverse strand, counting down.
GTCGCCGGACAACCGACGGATGTCGTGTACCCCGACGGCACCGTCATCGACTACGGCTACGACAGCCGCGGGCGTGCGGTCGAAGTCGGGGTGACGCCATCCGGCGGAGCGCGCCAGATCGTGCTGTCCAGCGCCACCTACTACCCCTTCGGCCCCGTGTCGCAATGGACCTATGGCAACGGCCGGGTGATGAAGCGCGGACTCAACCGCAACTATCAACCGGGGTTCGTGGAAGTGACCGGTGCGGGCGGCCTGAGCGTGGGCTATGAATTCGATGCCGCCGGCAATCTGGTCCGACTGCGTACCGCTGATCAGGCCGAACCACCGGCGCGAGCGTACGCGTACGACGGCCTGAACCGGTTGACGCAGGCGAAGGATGGCGTCACCGACACGGTATTGGAAGCGTATGCTTACGACTCGACCGGCAACCGCACGAGCGCGACCGTGGGCGGAACGACGACGGCCTACAGCTACGGAGGGACGAGCCACCGCCTGAATGCGGCGGGCGCGGTCACGCGCAGTTACGATGCCGCCGGCAACACCACGCAGATCGGTGCGAACAAGACCTTCGTGTACGACGACCTCGGCCGGATGCGTCAGGTTCTCGAATCCGGCGTCGTGACGCGCAACTACGCGTACAACGGCCTCGGCCAGCAGGTCCGCACGTGGGCAGCGGCGAACGACGACCGTTACAGCATGTACGGCGAAGAAGGCCAATGGCTCGGCGAATACGACAGCACCGGCGCCCCGCGGCAACAGATCGTCTGGTTCAACGGGCTACCGGTGGCCGTGCTCACCGGCAGCGGCACTGCGCAGAAAGTACACAGCATCGAAGCAGATGCCCTGGGCACACCACGAGTCGTGGTCGACCCGACCCGCGGACCGGACGGCACGGCGATCTGGCGCTGGGACCTCACGGGCGAGGCCTTCGGCAATACGCCACCCAATGAAGACCCGGACGGCGATGGCACGCCGTTCGTATTCGACATGCGGTTCCCAGGGCAGCGATACGATGCGGCGACGGGGTTGAGCTACAACTACTTCCGCGACTATGAGCCGGGAACGGGGCGGTATGTGGAGAGTGATCCGATTGGTTTAATGGGCGGGGTCAGCACGTATGGGCATGTTGGTGGTAAACCTTTAAATTTTATCGACCCTTCGGGATTAGCTGTTGCTATTCCATATTCGCCTCCCGTTCCCGGCATTCCTTGGGGGTGGGTCCGAGCTGTAGGAGGGCGAGCAGGAGGCGTGGGCGCTGCAGCGGGAGCAGGCTGGTGGATTGGAACGAAAGTCCATGACCGCTACGAAACGCAGATCTCTAGCGCCGTAGATTCGGTAGTGGACACGTGCGCGAAACTTGCACGACCCAAATGCTTACCAGCAACCACGGCGAATATTGTAGGTGCACTGAGCACTTCAGAAATGATAAGTCAGCAGCCGACTGTCTCCATGACTTTTATCCAGATGTATGTCTTGGATATTGAAGGCGGCGTGCCGCTCCCGCCAATCCGTGTAGACGGCAATATCATTGTGGATGGCAATCATCGTTACATTGCCCATCGCCTTTGTCGCATGGAAGCCGCACGCCAGGAATGGGTCTCATCTCCTAGCGCGATGAGGGTTCCGATGCAACTATTGATAATTCAGCCATGAGAATTAGCATGTCAGACGAACGTATTGATGAGTTGGTGGCGTTGCCCTCTGCTTTAAAGCTGAGGTTCTTTGCTGAGCTTTGCCACAACTTAACGATTGGCTTGCGGACAATTTGCAGTTCATTAGAAGCTAACGCCTCTATTCTTATTCAAGCACGATCTTTGAATGAGATGCTGCACGTAGCCAGCGGTTACTTGACGTTGATTGTCAGCGGGCAGGAAGATCCAAATCGACTAAAATTGATTGCAGAGACCTTACTTTCGCCATCCGATACGTTCGTTAGCACTCAGATTCGCTTGTCCTGGGAATATGCAATGAAAGCAGCCATAAGCGCGCACCAAAACATTTAACGCGCCCTACATTCTCCTGCAGAGCACACCCAATCACACCTCATCAGCGAGCAATACATCATCGAAACAACCATTATTGCCATTACTGTGCTTCGATGAAAAAGAAACCAATAAGAATATTCGACGCATACGGAAAGAAAATATTCCAGACGCATGTCGATGACCCATCGAAAGGCCTCTCGGGTCTGCGGCTGGACACACTCCATGTTCCATACGCAAAACTGCCGGCCATGGATTTTTCCGGATGCGAAATGTATTGGCCATTGCTCGAAGGCGCGGATTTGTCGTTCTGCGACTTTCGGGATGCCGTCCTGGCGGGCGCCAACATGGACCATTGCATCCTGAGGCACGCGAATCTTCGACGAACACGCCTTGTTGCGGACGCGATGGGGTACTTCGGTTCGATGTTCGGCGCCGACTTGACGTCGGCCCTGCTGGATCAGGCCTGCTTTCGTGGCGTCGAGTACGACGACACCACGATTTTTCCTGAGGGATTCGACCCGATTCTGGCAGGCATGAAGAAACGCGGATGAGCCAATCGGCATCGCCCCCTAATGACGGCACGATAACCAGTAACGACCTGCCTGCGAGCATTCAGCAGGAGTTCCCGCCAGGATTAAGAGGGAAATCTCTGGCAGAGATCAAGAGGCTATACGGAAAATGAAAAACACTTTGCATGAAGCACCGGGAAGGGAGGAGAAGCAATTGCGGATCTCTTGAAACACAAAAATCACCTAATCGTGGCCGAAGCAATCGACGCGCTGCGTCGACAGGAGCACTTCCCAGAGCATGTCGTTACAGATTTCTCGAAACATCCTTCGCCGTACGTGAGAGGCGCCATATTGCGCTATGTCAAGGCTGAAAGAGGAAAGGAAGCGCTCCCATTTCTGCTTGATGGCTTGAACGATCAAGATCCGATCGTGAAGCAGAATGCACTTGACGAATTGGACGGAATTGCCACACCGTCTGAGCTCAGTCAAATTGCCTTGATGCTCAAAGATGAGAACGCCAGCGTTCGCGAGGCAGCACAATGGCTGATGGATAACACCCCACATCACAATTAATCAGCTGCATTCGATACAATTGAGCAACCACCTTCGACATGATTTTTGACAGCGCCGAAATTCGATTCGACCCGGTTCCAGCGGGCATGAAGAAGCGCGGATGACTCCATCGGCCTCGTCCCCCGGGCCTCGAACGAAGCCCGGGGGATGTGCTTCGATCAGAACGTCAGCCGCACCGCCGCGAACACCGAGCGTCCGGGTCCCGGTGCAGCCGTGCCCCAGCGCGGGTCGTTCGGCGCGGCGGGGTTGATCGACATCGTGGTGCCCTGCCCGAGGTAGGCGCCGCCGGTCGGCAGGGCGTAGCCACGGTCGAACAGGTTGTCGACGCCGACCTCCACCCGCAGTTTCGACCATGCGCGCGCGACACGCAGGTTGACCAGGCCGTAACCGGCGGTTTCCAGTTCGTTGTGCACGCGCGAGACGCTGTCCTTGCGGTCCACGCCCACCGCTTCCAGCGTCCCTTCCCAGTCGCCGCTGCGCCAGTTCAGCGCGAAACGTGCGTTCAGCGGCATCTGATGGTGGAGATTGTCGCCGGTGCGGGTATTTTCGCCGTCGGCCCACGACAGTTCGCCCTCGATGCCGAACGTCCCGATGCGGGTCTCGCCGAGCCGCGCCTTGCCGGACAGATCGAATCCGAACAGTCGCGCGCTGTGGTTCGCATAGCGCAGCGTGGTGAAGGCGCCACGCACCGGCACCGCGCGCGGCGCGTTGGTCGCCGGGTCCCACTGCACCGCGTCGATGTAGTCGGCGACACGAGTGTAGTACGGCGTGAACTGCAGTTCCCAGCGGCGGTCGGCCGCGTGCTTGTCGAGCATGAGCGAGACCGTCGCCGCGCGTTCCGGACGCAGGTCGAGATTGCCGATGTAGCCGTTGCCGTCGCCGACGAAGTTGTTCATCACCGCGGCCATGGTCCACGTCGACCATGGATAGACTTCGTAGAGACCGGGCGAACGCGTCTTGCGGGCGAGGCCCAGCGCGAGGTCGGTGCGCTCGTTCGCTGCGAAATGGAAGATCGCGGTCGCATCCCAGTGGCCGTCGCTGCGGTCGCGATCGCTGGCGTTGAAGCGCGCGGCGTCGCGCATCTGGTACGACCCCATCATGTTGCTGGTCGGGTCGTAGCCGCGCACCGTGCCGGCATCCATGCGCACGCGCTCGTGACGGACCCCGAGTTCCAGCGTGCGGCGGTCGTCGAAGCGATGCTCCCACTCGGCGTAGAGTCCGCTGCGATCGCGCGCGCCGTCGCGGATGTTCCAGAACACGCCAGGCCCCATCATGCCGCCCGACGGCGGCCACGCGTCGTCGAGTCGATAACGACGGTGCTCGGCACCGACGCGCAGACGATCGTCGTCTCCCAGCACGACATCGGCGTCGACCGACAGCGCCGTGGTCTCGCTTTCGGTCAGCATCGGCATGCCCGCCGCGCAGGTCATGCCGATGGGCGCGCACGGCGTCGCACCGCCGCCCGGCGGAAACGCGCCGCCCGAGGCCATGCCGTACCAGTAGCGCTTGTCGGCACCGAAATCCATCGCATGTTCGAGCGTTTCGCGATAGCCGCGCACATCGAGCCGGCCCCAGTCGAAATCGCCGAGATAGCGCAGATGCATGCGTTGCTGGCGGTTGTCGGTGAGATCCATGCGCTGGTTCGGGAAGCCCTGTTCGGGAATCGACTGCCAACCGAGTTTCGCCTCCACCAGGTGGTCGCCCCAGGTCCAGGCGAGATCCAGACGCTGGTTGTGCGCGGTGTAAGCGGTCGAGCCGACCTCGTCGCGATCGAGGTCATGACCGGCGCGACCGGTGAAGTCGTAGTCCTTGAAATCGTCGCCCGCACGATAATCGTCGGCGCGCGCAGTGGAGCCGGCGTAATGGAGGCGGAAGCGTTCGCTGGCCCAGGTCGCGCTCGCGTTCGCACCGTGGGCGTCGCCATTGCTGCGATAGAACGCGCCAATCTCGCCCGAGAATTGCGGATCTTCGCCCGCGGCGGCGAACGTCGGCGGCGCGGTATCGACGACGATGCTGCCGCCGATGGAATCGCCGCCTTTCGACACCGGCACGACGCCCGGATACACCACGATCCGGCCGACGGCCGATGGCGACACGTAGGACAGCGCGGGATTCATGTGGTTCGGACACGACGCGGTGATGTCGGCGCCATCGACGAGGACGCGCAGACGATCGTCGGCGAGGCCGCGGATCGACGGCAGACCGGAGACGCCGCCGGCCTGGTTGATCGAGACGCCGGGCAGACGATCGAGCAGCGCGGCGGTGTCGTCGGTGGCGGTGCCACGACGCAGCGCATCCGCATCGACGCGACGGGCAGGTGCGATCGAGGCGCGATCCGCTTCGACCAGCACCCTGGGCAGGGTGGCGATGGCGGTGTCGTCATCGGAAGCGGCTTGCGCATCGACGGGTTCCGAGGCGGAAGCGCAGAGCGGAAGCGCGGCAAGGATGGCCGCAGCGAGCGGCCGGAAACGGAACGACATGGTGGAACTCCTGGATTCGGTGTCGCGCGCGAAGGCGCGCGGGCAGCGCGCAAGGGCGCGGCGCATGCGAGGCGGTGAGATGTCGGAACGGCGGGCGTTCAGCCCGCGAAGCGCGTCAGCGGTGGTCCGCGCGGACCCAGTCCAGTGCGATGGCGCCGGGACTCGCGCCCATGGCGCGAGGGTGCCGGCACGGTCGCGGGCGATGCCGGCGGCGCCCCTGTCGCCACCGGCGACGCGGGCAGATCGAGCGCGGCGAGCAACGGGCAGTAGGCGCAATCGTCGCCCTGCCCTGCGGGTGTGGATCCGCCCTGCGGTGCGGGCCAATCGCCGGGCCATCCCGCACCGAGATCGTCCGCTGTGCGATACGCGAGCCCCTGCGTGGTGCACATGGCCAGTGCGGCCTCGGCCTGGCCACCGGGAACGAGCGCGTCCCGCAAGCGGCCCGCCGTCGGCAGCAGCGACAGCAGCAGGCTCGCGGCGAGCGCGAGCGCGGACAACCATCGATGCGGGCGGCGGAGTGCGGTCATGTGGCCTAAACGATGCATGCGGCGCCGTCGATGCGCGTTGCGCGCGATCAAATCCCCGTGGTTCCCGATCTCACTTCGCCGCCGCCGGCGGGAACAGCGTGCGGAACGCCTGCAGGGCCGCCGGGTGATAGATCGTGGCGTGGGTCTCGTCCGGCAACGCGCGATAGTGCCACTGCAGCCCGGCAGGCGCGGTCTCGCCGAGGATCGTCGGCAACCACACCGCCAGCGACGCGATGCTCGGCTCCCCGCTGTGGGCGACGTAGAGTTTCGCCTTCAGATCGGGATGCGCGGCCAGGAACGCGCGGAACACCTTCAGCAGCGACTCGTCGTTCCACCACAGCGAGGGATCGATGGCGATGTAGGCGTCGAACAGCGCCGGCGTCTGCACCAGGGTGTCCATGACGAACAGGCCCGCGGCCGATTCGCCGACGATCGCGGTTTCGTCGGTGATGCGATACCGGCGCGCGATCTCGGGCATCAGTTCGTCGCGCAGGAAGGCGCGGAAATTCGCCGCGCCGCCGACCACCGGCGCGATCCTGCGGTCTTCGGCGCGTTCGGTCGGCGGCGTGAGATCGCGACGGCGCTGGGTGTTCTCGATGCCGACCAGCAGGAACGGCCGCATCGTGCCGTTCGCGACCGACACCTGCAGCAATCCGGCGACATGCAGGAAATCCTCGCCGATGCCGCCGTCGGGCATGTACAGCACCGGCAGCGCTGCCTGCGCAGGCCCCGCGTCGCCGGCCGGCCGATAGACGTTGATCCGGCGGGTTTCGCCGAGCACGTCCGACGCGAAAGTGAAGGTCTCGCCGATGACCAGCGGCTGCGGCGCGGTCGTTTCCGCCGCCGCTGCGGCGGCCGGAAGCGCGCAGGCCGCGAAGAACAGCGCACAGACCGCGAACAGGACCTTGCGGAAGATGCGGATCACGCGGACGTCCTTTTCTCGACTCATCGTTTCGGCAAGGACAACAGCGGATCCTGCGGTTTGCCGTTGTAACGGATCTCGAAGTGCAGCATGTCGCGCGAGGCGCCGCTGCGGCCCATTTCGGCGATCTGCTCGCCGGCCTTCACGCGCTGGCCTTCGTTGACCAGGCGCGCGCGATTGTGGCCATAGGCCGACAGCCATTGTTCGTCGTGCTTGACGATGATCAGTTCGCCATAGCCGACCAGGCCGGCGCCGGAGTAGACGACGACGCCATCGGCCGCAGCGCGAACCGGCGCACCGCCCTTGCCTGCGATGTCGATGCCCTGGCGCGTGGGATCGCCGGAGGCGAAGCGGGTGACGATGGTGCCGTCGGCGGGCCAGCGCCAGCCGAAGGCGGCCGCGGCCGCCGGCACGGGCGGTGGCGTCGGTGTCAGCGTCGAGGGAGGCGTCGGCCGCGACGCGGGAGGCGTCTGCGGCGAGGTCTGCGGCCGGGGTGTCGGGGCGGCGACGCGCGGCGGCTCGGGGCGTGGTCCCGGGCGCGGATCGTTCCGCACCGGAGCGGGCGGGGTCAGGCGCAGGCGCTGGCCGGGATAGATCGTGTACGGCGGCGGGACCCGGTTCCAGACCGCCAGATCGAGCGGACTCACGCCGTGGCGCGTGGCGATGCGATACAGGGTCTCGCCCTTGCGCACCACCGCGGTGGCCCCGGGCTTCGGCGGCGTCACCGGACGTGCCGCCGGCGGACGCTCGCGCTGCGCCGGGCGCACCACGACATGACTGCGACCGCAACCGGCGATCAGCACCAGCAGCGAGGCCGTGGCGAGGATGCGGAGGGCGGTCGTCCGTCGGGTGCTCATCCGGCCCAGGCCCGATAGCCGAGATAGCAACCGGCGACCAGGAGCACCGCCATCGCGCCCCAGCCGATCGGCTCGATGTAGCGGTTGAGCGCGCGTTCGGCGCGTTCGCCGCCGAGTCGGATCGCGATCGCGACCAGATACACGCGCTTGCCGCGGCCCACCGCCATCGCGGCGAGATACGGCACCCACGGCACGCCGACCACGCCGGACGCCCAGGTGAAGACTTTCATCGGGATCGGTGCGAAACCGCCGGCGACCAGCAGCCAGAACACCGCCCACGGCGATTCCTCCATCTTGGCGCGGATGGTCTCGATCCCGTGTTCGATGGCGTCGCTCATGCCCAGCATGTCGAACACCGGCTGCACCAGCGCGAAGGCGTAATGACCCAGCAGATAACCGATCAGGGCGCCGGCCATCGAACCGATCAGGCTGAGCGTGGCGAACCACAGCGCACGCTTGGGCTGCGACAGCGACATCGGCGCCAGCATCACTTCCGGCGGCACCGGAAAGATGATGGCTTCGACGAAACTCAGGCCGGTGAGCAGGGCCGGCGCCCGCGGATGGCGGGACCAGACGATCGCGCGCTGGTACAGCGGGGCGAAGATCTTCATGCGGCCATCACCGGTGCGGCAGCGGATCGCGCGGCGCGCGCGGACGCGTGGGTCGTCATGCGTCGATCGTCCCCGAGAGCAGCGGCACGAACACCACCGACGCCAGATCGCTGCGTTCGATGGTGCCGTCCGCGGCCTTGCGCAGTTTGATCAGCGACTGCCCGCCGCTGCCGCCGACCGGCGCGACCAGCGTCCCGCCGATGGCGAGTTGCTCGGTCAGCGCGTCGACCAGCGCCGGGGCCGCTGCGGTGACGACGATCGCGTCGAACGGGCCGTTCTCGGCCCAGCCGACGCGGCCGTCGTCGTGCTTGCTGCGGATGTTCAGGCCGAGCGTGCGGAACCGCTTGCGCGCGGTGCGCAGCAGATCGCCGATGCGTTCGACGGTATGCACTTCGAGGCCCAGCGCGGCGAGGATCGCGGCCTGATAGCCGGAACCGGTGCCGACTTCGAGCACCTTCTTCGGTCGCGCGCCGTCCTCGAACAGCGCCTCGGTCATGCGCGCGACCACCCACGGCTGCGAGATGGTCTGGCCGTGGCCGATCGGCAGCGCATTGTCCTCGTAGGCGCGCGCCGCGAGCGCTTCGTCCACGAACAGGTGCCGCGGCACGGTGCGGATCGCGTTCAGCACGTTCTCGTCGACGATGCCCTTTTCGCGCAGGCGCTCGATCAGGCGATCGCGCACGCGCTGCGAGGTCATGCCCATGCCGATCGCCTCGGGCTGCAGACGCATGCGCGCGGTCACGTCGGTTCTCCGGCGCCGCGCGGCGCGTCGTGCAGGCCGGCGGCGAGCCCACCGACCCAGCTCGCGACCTGATCCAGCGCCTGGTAGCGGGTCAGGTCGACGTGGATCGGAGTGATCGAGATGCAGCCGCGGCGCACGGCGTGGAAATCGGTGCCGGGGCCGGCGTCCTGTTCGGGACCGGCGGCGCCGATCCACCACCAGGTCCGTCCGCGCGGATCTTCCTGCGGCGTGCAGGGTTCGGCGCGATGGCGGTTGCCGAGGCGGCTGACCTCGAAACCGGCGATCTCGTCCCAGGGCAGATCGGGCACGTTGACGTTGAGGATGGTGTCGGCCGGCAGCGGATCGGTACGCAGCCGGGCGACGATCTCGGCGGCGGCGCGCGCGGCGGTCTCGTAGTGCCGGCCCTTGTGGTCGACGGTGACCAGCGACACCGCCACCGCCGGCAGGCCCAGGAAGCGGCCTTCCATCGCCGCGGCGACGGTACCGGAATAGATCACGTCGTCGCCGAGGTTGGCGGTGTTGTTGATGCCCGAGACCACGATGTCGGGTTCGCGCTCGAGCATGCCGGTGATCGCGACGTGGACGCAGTCGGTGGGCGTGCCGTGCACGCGCCAGGTGGCCTCGTCCTGGCGCACGACCCGGATCGGCATGTCCAGCGTGAGCGAGTTGCTGGCGCCGGAACGGTCGCGGTCCGGTGCGACCACCAGCACCTCGTGGCCGGCCTCGCGCAGTCCCGCGGCGAGGACGCGGATGCCGGGAGCGTCGACGCCGTCGTCGTTGCTGACCAGGATGCGCATGGATCGGGTTCGTCGCCGTCGATGGGGATGGCGGGCATGATACCGGATGCACCGGACATGCTCGCGATGGCCTGCTCGCGACGACCTGCTCGCGATGGCATGCGCCTGGCGACATGCTGCCGCGGATCGGCCCTGCTAACCTCGGCGACGATGACGCCCCGCCGCGACCCGCCCGACGATGTGCCGCCCGACGACGACGATGCCGCGCTGTTCCGCGCGGCGATCGGCCCCGTGCGCGCACTGCCGCCGGTGCCGGCGGGTCCGGAGAAGCCCCGCCCGCGGCCGGAACCCCGGATGCGGGAGCGGGACGAGGACGACGCGCACAGCGAGTTCCGGCGCGCGCTGGACGCCGCGCCCCTGCTGGCCGGCGACACCCTGAGCCATCGTCGCGACGACGTGCCGCTGCGGGTGCTGCAGCGGCTGGCACGCGGGCACTATGCGGCGCAGGGCGAGATCGATCTGCATCGCGCCGACAGCGCGCAGGCCGAGGCGCTGGTGCGCCGGTTCCTGCGCGAGGCGGTGGACGAAGGTCTGGGCTGCGTGCGGATCGTGCACGGCAAGGGCCTGCGCTCCGCCGACGGCGTGCCGACGCTCAAGAACACGGTC
>JAYRTK010000057.1:0-14250 GCA_041919595.1 Lysobacteraceae bacterium | reverse complement strand
TCCAGGCGTGCTCCTTCAACCACTCGGACACCTCTCCGGATTGCCTGACGGACCGGCGTCCTGCCGCGATCAGGGGCGCCAATTCTAGCCGTCCGGCCCTGCGGGGACAAGGAAAGTCGTTCCGGGCCCGGCCGGGGCGCCGCGCATGGCAGAATGTGGGGATGTCCTACCTCGTCCTCGCCCGCAAGTGGCGCCCCAAGCGTTTCGCCGAACTCGTCGGGCAGGAGCACGTGGTCCGCGCGCTCAGCAACGCCCTCGATACCGGGCGGGTGCACCACGCCTTCCTGTTCACCGGCACCCGCGGCGTCGGCAAGACCACTATCGCCCGGATCTTCGCCAAGTCGCTGAATTGCGAGCGCGGCACCTCGGCCGAGCCCTGCGGCGAGTGCAACGCCTGCCGCGACATCGATGCCGGCCGGTTCATCGATCTGCTCGAGATCGACGCCGCCAGCAATACCGGCGTGGACGATGTCCGCGAGGTGATCGACAACGCCCAGTACATGCCCTCGCGCGGCCGGGTGAAGGTCTATCTGATCGACGAAGTCCACATGCTGTCGAAGTCGGCGTTCAACGCGCTGCTGAAGACGCTGGAAGAGCCGCCGGGGCACGTGAAATTCCTGCTCGCGACCACCGACCCGCAGAAACTGCCGGTGACCGTGCTGTCGCGTTGCCTGCAGTTCAACCTCAAGCGGCTGGAAGAGCCCCAGATCCAGGGGCAGATGACCAGGATCCTGGCGGCCGAGGGCATTCCGGCCGAGCCCGGCGCCATCCGTCAGCTCGCCCGGTCCGCCGACGGCAGTCTGCGCGACGGCCTGTCGCTGCTGGACCAGGCGATCGCCTACACCGGCGCCTGTGCCGCCGCAGATGGCCGCGCCGCCGCGCCGCTGACCGACGCCGGGGTCGCGACCATGCTCGGGACCGTCGACCGGCTGCGGGTCGGGGCGGTGCTGGACGCGCTGGCGGCCGGTGATGGCGTCGCGCTGCTGGCCGAGATCGCGGCGCTCGCGGATTTCTCGCCCGACTGGGGCGGGGTGCTGGACGCGATGGCCGAGGCCCTGCATCGCATCCAGGTCCGGCAACTGGTGCCTTCCGCGGAGATCGACGCCGATGGCGTCGGGATCGATGCCATCGCCGACGCTTTGCGCCCGGAAGTGGTGCAGCTGTGGTACCAGATGGCGTTGCAGGGGCGGCGCGATCTCGCCTACGCCCCGAGCCCGCGCGCAGGCTTCGAGATGACCGCACTGCGGATGCTGGCCTTCCGCCCGGTCGACGGCGGCGCGGCGCAGGTCGAACGCCCGGCCGCCGTGTCCGCGCGTGGTCCCGAGGCCGCCCGGGCCGCGCTGGAAAGCGCGTCGTCGCGCCCCGCGCCGCGGCCGCTGCCTGCCGCGGCCCAGGACAATCCGGCGACGACAGCGTCGGCGCCCCCCTCGGTCGCCGAGCCCTTGCGTCCGCCGACGTCGCGCATCGAAATCCCCATGCCGCCGGCTCCGCCGGTGGCGTCGCCCAACGTCGTGCAGCCGGTCGTTCCGGCCGTCGCCCCGGCAATCGAGATCGACAACGACCGCTGGCTCGATCTCCTCGCACGCAGCGGCCTGCGCGGTCCCGCCCGCGAGCTGGCCGCGCATGCCGGTTTCATCGGGTATGCCGACGGCACGCTGCGGCTCACGTTGTCCGCCGACGACGATCATCTGCGCAGCCCGTCGCTGCAGAAGGCGCTGGCCGATGCGCTGGCGGTGCAGCTGGGTGGGCCGGTGCAGCTGAAATTCGAGACCGGTCGCGCCGCCGATGTCGAGACCCTGCACCAGCGCATCGAACGTCAGCGCGATGCGAAGCAGGCCGCCGCCGAAGAAAACTTCATGGCCCATCCCGACGTGCAGCGGTTGATGGGCCAGCAGGGCGCGAAGCTCGTGCCCGATTCCATCCGCCCCTACGAAGACTGAACCCGAGAGAGAACGCCCCATGCGCGGAAACATCGCCCAACTCATGCAGCAGGCGCAGAAAATGCAGGAAAACCTGCAGCGCGCCCAGGCCGAACTGGCCAATATCGAAGTCACCGGCAGTGCCGGCGGCGGCATGGTCAGCATCACCCTCACCGGCAAGATGGAGTGCCGCAAGGTCCGGATCGAGCCGAGCGTGCTGTCCGATCCCGAGATGACCGAAGACCTGATCGCCGCCGCGATCAACGACGCGGTGAACAAGGTCAACGCCGAGTCGCAGGCGAAGATGGCCGGCGCCACCGCCGGCATGCCGATTCCGCCGGGCATGAAGATTCCGGGGATGTTCTGATGTCGATGCGGGCGCCGGGGCCTCCTGCCGCCGCGTCCGCAGCCTTCGCGGTAGCCCGCGTTTTTTCGCGATGTTCCGCGAGGCTCCGGTTCGTGCGCCATGCACGCACCGCGCGCATGTCCGCGTGCGCGACCGACACCCACATGACATGACCGCCTCCCTTCTCGAACAACTCATCGACGCGTTCCGCATCCTGCCGGGCGTGGGCCAGAAGACCGCGCAGCGGATGGCCTACCACGTGCTGGAGCGTGATCGTGATGGCGGCCAGCGCCTGGCGGATGCGCTGGCCGCGGCGGTCGAGCGCATCGGCCACTGCGATCGCTGCCGCGACTTCAGCGAGACGCCGGTGTGCGCGATCTGCGCCAGCGGCTCGCGCGACGCGCATCTGTTGTGCGCGGTGGAATCGCCGGCCGACCGGCTGGTGATCGAACAGGCCACCGGTTATCGCGGCTACTACTTCATCCTGCAGGGGCGCCTCAGTCCGCTCGACGGCATCGGCCCACGCGAACTCGGCCTCGATGCGCTCGCCGCGCGTCTCGCGGAAGGCGAGGTGCAGGAACTGGTCATCGCCACCAATCCCACGGTCGAGGGTGAAGCCACCGCGCACTACCTCGCCCAACTCGCGCGTCAGCACAAGGTCAGACCGACGCGTCTGGCCCACGGCGTTCCGCTGGGCGGCGAACTGGAATACGTCGACCGCGGCACGCTGTCGCACGCGTTCGGCAGTCGCAGCGAAATGCCGATGTAATGGCGGGCCAAGGTCCGCCCTACGTACAATCCGGGTCATCGCCCCCAGGAGACGGACATGTCGGACACCATCTTCCACAAGATCATCCGCCGCGAGATCCCCGCGACCATCGTCCACGAGGACGATCACGTCATCGCCTTCAGGGACATCGCGCCGCAGGCGCCGGTGCATGTCCTGTTCGTGCCCAAGGTGACGGTTCCGACGCTCAACGATGTGCGGCCGGATCAGGCCGGGATCATCGGTCGCCTCGCCATCGCCGCCGCCAACTACGCCAAGGCCCAGGGCTTCGCCGAGGACGGCTACCGCATCGTGATGAACTGCAACGAACACGGTGGACAGACCGTGTTCCAGATCCACCTGCATCTGCTCGCCGGGGCGCCCTTGGGGCGGTTCGGATGATGGGACGTAATCCGACTTCATGTCGAGTTGGATGGGGACTTCATGAGTGCTGAAGCATTGTGGGCGCTTGGTGGAACTGTGCTGGGTGCGTTGCTCAGCACAGGGTCGAATTGGTGGATTCAATCCCGGCAATTCAAGCACGAAGAACGAATGCATGCCTTGCGGAATCAGAGTCGAGAAGCCGTAAAGGCGATTCTCCTCGAAATGTTGAATCACAAGAGCTATACGGACCGATCTTTTTTGGCGATGCGTGAGAGAGTAGGCGGTTTTGACGACGATGAACTCCGTCATATCCTGCAAGAAATAGGTGCCAGGAAATCCTCCAGAAATGAGGGCGCCGAAGAATGGTGGTATCTCGGTTCCAGGAGGCAGGAGCGGATAGACAGGAAGGCGAAGAAGTCGTCGACGGCTTGAGAACGCTCACCTTGGTTGTGACCGTTTTCGTTTCCACGACGTTTGTTCGAGGTAGAGAAATCAGGAAAGGGAAGCTCGGAGGGCGGCAGACAGGATGTCTGTCGTTTTCAGATGAGACATGGAGGTCTCATCGGAAAATCCCGGCCACGTGACAGGTGGCAGATTTGCATTGGAACTGAATGTTGCTTTGGCGACTTTCTTTGCGCCAAAGAAAGTCACCCGCGCGTCAGCGCGGAAGCCTTGTTTCTCATCGAGGACGCTGGATTCCCGCGTTCGCGGGAATGACGGTAGATCCGGGTTGCTCTTGCAGACTCGATTCGCGTATCACCGCCAATTCAATTCCCCGCGCACCACCGTGCACACCCGCCCCCCCCGACCACACATCCCCGGCCGCGTCGACGGTGAGTTCGATGATCGCGTCGTGGCCGACTTCGCGGCCCTGACTGATGCGGTAGAAACCGTTGTCGCCGGGCAGCGCGCCCTGCGAGGCCAGCCAGGCGGCGAGGGTGGCGTTGGCGGCGCCGGAGGCGGCGTCCTCGAATTGCGCCGGCGCGCCGACCCAGGCACGGACGGCGAGGTAGTAGACCGGGTCGTCGCTGCGCGCGAACACGCACAGGCCCATGCTGTCGGTGGACTGGGCGAGGGCGACGATGGCCTCCCAGGGCGGCGTCGCGGTGCGCAGCGCGGTTTCGCTTTCGAGTTCGGCCAGCCACCAGCGGCGGCCGCCATCCATCAGGGCCGGTGGGAGCCGGCCGAGCGGCAGCCTCGCGAGCACGTCGCGCAGGCGCGGATCGTCCGCGCCGGCGATTTCGCGCACGCTGGCGCGCGGGGTGCGGACCGCGATCGTGCGGGTGCGACCTTCGCCGCTCACCCGCAGCGGCAGTTTTCCGGCGATGCCGTGCTGCACCAGCAAGCCGTCCTTCGGTGTCGCCAGCCCCGCTTCGAGCACCGCGTGCGCGGTGCCCACGCTGGGATGGCCAGCGAACGGCACTTCGCGCCGCGGGCTGAACATGCGGATGCGATAGCTGGTGTCGGCATCGGTCGGCGGCAGGACGAAGGTGGTTTCCGGCAGTCGCGTCCATTTCGCGATGGCCTGCATTTCGTCGTCGCCCAGACCTTCGGCTTCGAGCACGACGGCGAGCGGGTTGCCGGCGCCGGGGCGATCGGCGAAGACATCGACCTGAACATAACGACGCAGGGTCATCGGCGGAGCGATCCTGTCGGTGGGGAGGCGCAGGTTAGCAGCGCCAGGGGCAGAGGGCGGTCGTGGCCGGCCGGGAATGGGTCGATCACCAGTGCACGGTGCCGCGGATGACCGCCTGGACCGGGCCGCCGATCCACACCTCGCCCTCGTCATCCACCCGCACCCGCACCAGTCCATCGCGGCCGACTTCACGTCCCTGACTGCCGACGTAGTGTCCGCCGTGGCCCGGCAAATGTCCGGCACCGGCCAGTTGCGCGGCGATCGCGGCCTGGGCGCTGCCGGTGACCGGGTCCTCGGGAATGTTGTCCGAGGGGCAGAAGGCGCGGACCGCGAGATGATGGCCGTCGCGCACGTCCGCGGCGTAGACCGCGAGACCGACCGCGCCGGTGGCGACCGTGAGCGCGGCGATGGCCGCCTGTTCCGGATGCAGCCGACGCACGGCCTCGGCGTCGGCCAGTTCCACCAGCCACCAGCGCGGGCCGTTGTCCCACAGCGCGGGCGCCAGTCCACCGGGGCGCATGTTCGAGATCGCCGTTGCGACCAGCGCGGGCGCCAGTTCCGGCCCGCCGACGCGACGTGCGCGCGGCGCGCGTACGTTCGGGAACCGGATGTCGCCGATGGCGTCGATCCGCACCGGCAGCAGCCCGGCGGCGCATTCCTGGACCAGATGCATCTTGTCGGGCGCGGCCAGTCCGGCTTCCGCCGCGGCCCATGCGGCGCCGACGCTGGGATGGCCGGCGAACGGCAACTCCTGGCGCGGCGTGAAGATGCGCACGCGGTAATCGGCGCCGGACACCGTCGGCGGCAACAGGAAGATGGTCTCGGAGAGGTTGGTCCAGGCCGCGAAGGCCTGCATCCGGGCGGTGTCGAAGTGCTTGCCGTCCAGCACCGCGCCCAGCGGATTGCCGGCGCCCGGGTGGTCGGCGAACACATCCATTTGCAGATAACGCAGCGGCATCATGTCGGGAGGTTCCGGTAGCTTAGAATGCGATGTTCCGGCCCCCGCCGGTCTCCCCACAGTCTACCAAGCGCTCATCCTCCGATGCCCGAGACGCATTCCGCCGGCCCTGCCTGGGTCGTGCTCAAGTTCGGCGGCACCTCCGTGTCGCGTCGCCACCGCTGGGACACCATCGGCCGGTTGGCGAAAAAACGGGCGGAAGACGAGGGCGTGCGCGTTCTGGTAGTGGTGTCGGCGCTGTCGGGCGTCACCAACGAATTGACCTCCATTGCGGACGGTCGCGACATCGCCGCGCGCATCGACGCGCTGGTCGAGCGTCATCGCACCTTCTGCGCCGAACTCGATCTCGATCCCGACGTGGTGCTCGGCGAGCGCCTGTCGCGGTTGCGTGCGCTCGGCGCCGATCCGCGCGCGACCGGACGCACGCTCGACTGGCAGGCCGAGGTGCTGGCGCAGGGCGAACTGCTGTCCTCCACGCTCGGCGCCGCGTATCTGCGCGCGCAAGGCCTCGATTTCGGCTGGTGCGATGCCCGCGACTGGTTGTCGGCGGTGTCGCTGCCCAACGCCAGCGCCTGGGCGCAGCGGTTGTCGGTGAATTGCCGTTATCTCGGCGAAGACGGCTTCCGCGATCGTTTCGCCGCGCAGCCCGCGCGCATGCTGATCTCGCAGGGCTTCATCGCACGTCACGACGACGGCGGCACCGCGATCCTCGGTCGCGGCGGCTCCGACACGTCCGCCGCGTATTTCGGCGCACTGCTGAAGGCGCGGCGGGTCGAGATCTGGACCGACGTCCCCGGCATGTTCAGCGCGAATCCGCGCGAAGTGCCGGACGCACGCCTGCTCGCGCGGCTGGATTACGCCGAAGCCCAGGAAATCGCCACCACGGGCGCCAAGGTGCTGCACCCGCGTTCGATCGCGCCGTGCCGCGACGCGGGCGTGCCGATGGCGATTCTCGACACCGAGCGTCCGGAGTTGCCGGGCACCCGCATCGATGCCAGCGTGGTCACCGTGCCGGGCGTGAAGGCGATCAGCCGGCGCAACGGCATCGTCCTGGTATCGATGGAAACCATCGGCATGTGGCAGCAGGTCGGCTTCCTCGCCGACGTGTTCGAGCGCTTCAAGCGCCACGGTCTGTCGATCGACCTGATCGGTTCGTCCGAGACCAACGTCACCGTGTCGCTGGACCCCAGCGAGAATCTCGTCAGCAGCGACGTGCTCGCCAAACTGTCCGCGGATCTCGCCGAAGTCTGCCGGGTGAAGGTCATCGCGCCGTGCGCGGCGATCACCCTGGTCGGCCGCGGCATGCGCTCGCTGCTGCACAAGCTGTCCGATGTCTGGGCCACCTTCGGCCGCGAGCGCGTGCATCTGATCTCGCAGTCGTCGAACGATCTCAATCTCACTTTCGTCGTCGACGAAGTCGATGCCGACGGCCTGCTGCCGCAACTGCACGGCGAACTGATCCGCAGCGGCGCGATGCCGGTGCAGGACGGCGCGGTGTTCGGGCCTTCCTGGGTCGAGATCGCGCACGGCAAGCCCGGGCGCGAGGCCGCGTGGTGGCGGTCGCGCGCCGGCGACCTGATCGCGCAGGCCGCCGCAGGCACACCGCGTTACGTCTATCACCTGCCGACCGTGCGTGCCCGCGCCCGTGATCTGTGCGACACCGCGGCGATCGATCACCGGTTCTACGCGCTGAAGGCCAACGCGCATCCGGCGATCCTGCGGGCGCTGGAGGCCGAGGGGTTCGGTTTCGAGTGCGTCTCGCTGGCGGAAGTCGAACACGTGTTCGCGACCCTGCCGGATCTGGCGCCGTCGCGGGTGCTGTTCACGCCGAGCTTCGCGCCGCGTGCCGAATACGAGGCCGCGCTGGCGCGCGGCGTCAACGTCACCGTCGACAGCGTCGAGGCGCTGCAGCGCTGGCCGGACACCTTCCGCGGCCGCGCGCTGTGGCTGCGTCTCGATCTGGGGCGCGGCGACGGCCACCACGAAAAGGTCCGCACCGGTGGCGCCGAAGCCAAGTTCGGCCTGCCGGTGGGCCGGGTCGACGCCTTCGTCGCCGAAGCGCGCCGACTGGACGCCAGGATCGTCGCGCTGCATGCGCATCTGGGCAGCGGCATCGACAATCCGGCGCACTGGCGCGAGGTCTACGCCGAGCTCGCCAGCCTGGCGGACCCGATCGGCACGGTCGAGATCCTCGACATCGGCGGTGGTCTGCCTGTGCCGTACACGCCGGACGCGCGTCCGTTCGATCTCGTCGCGTGGCGCGAAGGTCTCGATGCGATCAAGGCGGCGTATCCGCGCTTCCTGCTCGCGGTGGAACCGGGGCGCTACCTCGTCGCCGAGGCCGGCGTGCTGCTGCTGCGGGTCACCCAGACGATCGAGAAGGACGGCGTGCGGCGGGTCGGTGTCGACGGTGGCATGAACGCACTGGCGCGCCCCGCGATGTACGACGCCTACCACGCCATCCACAACCTGTCGCGGAGCGACGCTGCCGACGCGGTCGCGTTCGACGTGGTCGGGCCGATCTGCGAAAGCAGCGACGTGCTCGGTCGCGCGCGCATGCTGCCGGCGACGACCGCCGAGGGCGACGTGCTGCTGATCGCCGATGCCGGCGCCTACGGTATGTCCATGGCCAACACCTACAACCTGCGGGCGTTGCCGGCAGAGGAAACGCTTGATGTCTGATGCTCCGAAATCCGGATGGTCGTTCCGACGCGACGAGATTCGCGCGTTCCGTTTCGTGCGCTGCGGTTTCGACGCCCAGACCGGTGTCGCGCAGCTCGTCTACGCCTTCGACGATGGCCCCGAACTGATCGAGACCGTCACCGTGCCGGGCGCGCCCTTCGCGCTGGACGACGCGCGCGCGCTGGCCGCGGAACGGGCGTTGCGTCTGCTGCATCTGATCGCCGGCGTCAGCTACTACAAGGCCGCGGTGCCGCCGGAGATCCGGATCGAAGGCGAGGGTATCGACGCCGAGACCGCCGCGCTGCTGGAAAGCGTCTACATCCACGGGCTCGGCGAATTCGCCTACCGCAACGGCCTGGACCTGCACGACAGGATCCGCTTCCCGGTGGGGGCCGATGCACCGACGATCGCCGCATCCCTCGGTCTGCGCGAACACGCCCTGGTCGCGATCGGCGGTGGCAAGGATTCGCTGGTCAGCATCGAAGCGCTGCGTGCGGCCGGTGTCGACCAGACCGTGACCTGGATCGGCGGCTCGCAGCTGATCCGCGCCTGTGCCGAACGCACCGCGCTGCCGACGCTGAATCCCGGTCGTCAACTCGCGCCCGAATTGTTCGAGTTCAACCGTCAGGGCGCCTGGAACGGGCACATTCCGGTGACCGCGGTGAATTCCGCGATCCTGGTGTTCGCGGCGATCCTGACCGGCGCCGATCAGGTGGTGTTCTCGAACGAACGCTCGGCCAGTTACGGCAGCCTCATCGAAGGTACGGGCGAGGTGAACCACCAGTGGTCGAAGGGCTGGGCCTTCGAGCAGGCTTTCGGTGAGCACGTCCAGCGCCATGTCGCCGCGGACCTCCGCTACTACTCGCTGCTGCGCCCACTGAGCGAGCTCGCGGTGGCCCGGCAGTTCGCGAAGAGCGACCGCTACGACGCGCATTTCTCCAGCTGCAACCGCAATTTCCACATCCTCGGCGAGCGTCCGGCGAATCGCTGGTGCGGCGTCTGCCCGAAGTGCCATTTCGTGTTCCTCGCGCTGGCGCCGTTCATGTCGAAGCCGAGACTCGTCGGCATCTTCGGCCGCAATCTGCTGGATGATGCCGGTCAGATTCCGGGCTACGACGCGCTGCTCGAATTCCGCGATCACAAGCCGTTCGAGTGCGTCGGCGAGGGGCGCGAATCGCGTGCCGCGATGGCCGCGCTGGCGGAACGTCCGGAATGGCGCGAGGACGAGGTCGTCGAGCGCTTCGCGCGCGAGATCCGGCCGCAACTGGATGCGGGCGACCTGCAGATCGCACCGCTGCTCGTGCTCGACGACGAGCACCGCGTGCCTGCCGCGCTGTGGGAGCGGGTGCGTGCGCATTTCGCAGCTTGACGGGCGTCGCGTCGCGCTCTGGGGCTGGGGGCGCGAGGGCCGCGCCGCCTGGCGCGCCCTGCGTCATCGGCTGCCGTCGCAGCCGCTGACCCTGTTCTGCGCGGACACGGAGGTCGCCGACGCCCGCACGCTCGGCGATCCGTTGTTGACGGTCGAGACCACGGCGTCCGCCGAACGGTTGTCCGCGTTCGAGATCGTGATCAAATCCCCGGGCATCAGCCCGTACCGGCCCGAAGCGCTGGCTGCGGCGGAGCGCGGCACCGTCTTCCTCGGTGGCACCGCGCTGTGGTTCGCCGAGCATCCGGAGGCGAACACGATCTGCGTCACCGGCACCAAGGGCAAGAGCACCACCACCGCATTGCTCGCGCATCTGCTGCGCGCCGGCGGCCATCGCACCGCGCTGTGCGGCAACATCGGCCTGCCGCTGCTGGAGCTGCTGGACGTCGACGATCCGCCCGCGTTCTGGGCGATCGAACTGTCGAGTTACCAGACCGGCGATGTCGCAGCTTCGGGCGTGCATCCGCGGATCGCGGTCGCGACGAATATCTTCCCCGAACATCTCGACTGGCACGGCAGCGAGACGCGTTATGTCGCCGACAAGCTGTCGCTGTTCACCGGTGCCAAACCGCGGATCGCGATCCTCAATGGCCAGGACCCCGTCCTCGCCGCGCTGTCGCTTCCGGACAGCGAGGTGCGCCACGTCGGCGGTCGCGACGGCTGGCATCTGCGCGAGGATGTCGTCCATCGCGGCGAGCGGGCGATCTTCGACACCTCGTCCGTGCCGCTGCCGGGACGGCACAACCGCGGCAATCTCTGCGCGGTGCTCGCGGCGATCGAAGCGCTCGGTCTCGATGCGGAGGCCCTGGCTCCGCACGCGGCGTCGTTCAAGCCGCTGCCGCACCGCCTGCAGACTCTCGGCGAACGCGATGGGCTGACCTGGGTCAACGATTCCATCAGCACCACGCCGCATGCGACGCTCGCGGCGCTCGACTGTTTCCGCACCCAGCGCGTCGCGGTGCTGGTCGGCGGTCACGATCGCGGCATCGACTGGTCCGATTTCGCGATGACGATGCGCTCGCGGGCGCCCGCGGCGATCGTCACGCTCGGCCAGAACGGGCCGAAGATCCACGCGCTGCTCGCGGCGATTGCGGGCGAGGGGACGCATGCGTTCGTGCTGGAACAGGCGGCCGATCTGCCCGCGGCGGTCGCCTTGGCGCGCGCCGCGCTCGACGGTTCCGGCGTGCTGCTGCTGTCGCCGGGCGCGCCGAGTTTCGGGGCGTATCGCGATTACACCGAACGTGGCCGCCATTTCGCCGTGCTCGCCGGTTTCGATCCCGAGACGATCGCCGCGATTCCGGGACTCGGCATCGCCTGAGGCCTCCGGCGCATCGCGTGCCTGCGATATCCTTGCCCTTTCGCCCACCGACGCCCGCATCGAGGAGACTTCCATGCACGATCCGTTGCTCGAACACATCATCGCCCTGGCCGAAGACGAGACGCCGGTCGAGACCGAGATCACGTTGATGGTGGGCGGCATGCTCGTGACCGGCCACGTGATCGGCTACGAGCGTTACATGTCGTTGCACGCGCTGACCCGGGACTACCTGCAGCTCGACGCGGAAGGCGAGGACGAGAACGAGGAGGAGGAGGTCGAAAGCGCCGATGATGAGGACGCGGACGACGCGTTCGAGGACGAAGCGGTGTTCGTGCACCTGCGCAATGCCCGGACCCATGCCCCGGGGCAGACGCCGGGCGGGCTTGCCGGCCTCTACCGCATCGCGCTTGGCGACGTGTCCGGGTTCTCGCTCGTGCATTGATCGCCACGCGGCGGCCGGTGGGGCGCCCAGCGGCCCACTGCCGGGCGGGCCATCGTCGACGCACGACCCGCGATGCCGGCGAGCCGTCCCGGGCGCCTGCCGAACGCCATGTTCCATCCGACGGACGGCGGCAATCGTCGCGATTTCGCGGTAGTCTCGACCGGATTCCCCCCAGAAGAAAGGAGTGCGATCGTGCACAAGAAACACCGGATGGCGGTGTCCGCCCTGAGCGGCCTGTTGCTGTTGATCGTTTCGCTGCTGGCCTCGGCCTCCGCGCTGGCCGCGATGCAGGCCAAACCGCTGGAATGGAGCCAGGGCAAGCAGCGTTTCAGCGGCTTTCTCGTCTACAACGACGCCACCGCGGTCAAGCGTCCCGCTCTGGTGATGGTCCCCGACTGGAAGGGCGTGACGCCGGCGTCGGTCGAAAAGGCGAAACAGATCGCCGCGGCCGGTTACGTCGTGCTGGTCGCCGATGTCTACGGCAAGGGCGTCCGGCCGCGTGACGACAAGGCCGCGGCCGCGCAGGTCGGCAAGATGTACCGCGATCTTCCCGGGCTGCGCGCCCGCGCCGCCGCTGCGCTCGATGCGCTGCGCGCCCAGGCCGACAAGGCGCCCATCGACACCTCGCGCATCGGTGCGCTCGGCTTCTGCTTCGGCGGCAAGACCGTGCTGGAACTGGCCCGCAGCGGCGCCGACATCGCCGGGGTGGTCAGCTTCCACGGCGGTCTCGATACCGCGCTGCCCGCCGAGTCCGGTGCGCTCAAGGCGAGCGTGCTGGTGCTCAACGGCGCCGACGATACGTATGTTCCGGCCGATCAGATCGCCGGGTTCCAGACCGAGATGAAGAATGCCGGCGCCGATTGGCAGTTCGTGAACTTCAGCGGAGCGGTGCACTGCTTCGCGCTGGAGAACGCCAACAGCGCGCCCGGTTGCGTGTACAACGAACGCGCCGCGAAGCGTGCCTTCTCGATGATGAATCTGTTCTTCCACGAACGCTTCGGGGATTGAGACCCGAAGCGAACCGGTGGAACCGTCGCACACGGCGGTGGAGCGGGCCGAACCCGCTCTGCCGCCGCGCTAGGGGCCGCAGCGTCGCTTCGCGGCCTCGATCGCGCCGACGATCGCCGATTGCGCCTGCGGGCTGTTGCGCCAGCAGGTGGCGCCGAGCATCGCCGAGACCTGGTCCAGGATGTCGCCCGGGGCGGTGTCGGCCAACATGGCCAGGGAGTCGATGCCGATCTGCTCCAGCCGATCGATCACGGTCGGGCCCACGCCTTTCACGGCCAGCAGCACGCGTCGATCCCCGGCCGTGAAGCCCACGGCTCAGCGATCCCGGCGCACCGCGTAGCGGGCCAGCCCGCGCAAGGCGGCGACTGCGTCGTTGTCGTCGAGACCCTCCAGCGCGCGCTCCGCCGCATCGGCGTAATCCTCCGCGCGCCCGCGGCTGTAGGCGATGCCGCCGGTGGCTTCGATCGCCGCCAGCACCTCGGGCATGGCATCGACATCGCCGTCCTCGACGATCGCGCGCAGGCGTTCGCGCACGATGGCATCGGAATGCCTCATGGCGTGGATCAGCGGCAGGGTCGCCTTGCCCTCGGCCAGATCGTCGCCCAGATGCTTGCCGAGGGCGGCTTCGTCGGCGCTGTAATCGAGCACGTCGTCGGCGATCTGGAAGGCATAGCCCAAGGCCATGCCGTAATCGTGCAGACGCTGCTGCACGGCCGCGTCGGCGCCGGCGAGCAGGGCGCCGAGCCGGGTCGCGGCGGCGAACAGCACCGCGGTCTTGCGTTCGATCACCTTGAGATAGGCCGGCTCGTCGGTGTCCGGGTTGCGGATGTGCAGCAGTTGCAGCACTTCGCCCTCGGCGATGGCGTTGGTGGTGTCGGCGAGGATCTTCATCACTTCCAGCCGTTCCAGTTCCACCATCAGCTGGAAGCTGCGCGAGTACAGAAAATCGCCCACCAGCACGCTGGCGGCATTGCCGAACAGCGCGTTCGCGGTCTTGCGGCCGCGACGCAGGTCGGATTCGTCGACGACGTCGTCGTGGAGCAGGGTGGCGGTATGGATGAACTCGACCACCGCCGCCAGTTGATGCGCGTCGGGCCCGCCATGCCCGAGGGCGCGTGCGGCGAGCAGCAGCAGCATCGGCCGCAGGCGCTTGCCCCCGGCGGCGACGATGTGTTCGGCGACCTGGTTGACCAGGACCACGTCCGAGCCGAGCCGATGGCGGATGAGGGCATCGACCCCGGCCATGTCGGCGGCGGCGAGGGCCTGGATGGCCGGCAGATCGAGCGTGGCGGGCGCCGTGGTCGCTTGCATGGGGGGTCCAGACGGGCGGAACGGCCATTATAAGTGCCCGGCGGGTCTCGGATT
>JAYRTK010000056.1:0-14391 GCA_041919595.1 Lysobacteraceae bacterium | reverse complement strand
ACGGGGTGTCCTCGCTGCTGCGGGCGGAGGTCCCGCAGGACGGACAGGTCTTCCGCATCGGCGGCGACGAATTCGCGCTGCTGCTGCCGGGCGACGAAGCCCGCATCGTCGCGCGCGTGGAGCAGGTACGACAGGCGATCGAACGTTATCGCATGGGCTGGAACGGCAAGGTGCTGAACGTCACCACCAGCATCGGCCTGGCGACGTTCCGTGCCGGCGACATGCGTATCACCGACCTGCTGTCGCGGGCCGACACCGCGTGCTTCACCGCCAAGGAGCTCGGAGGCAACCGCACCTGCCTCGCCGGCCAGCGCGACGACGAAACGCGGGACCGCACCGAAGCGATGCGCTGGGCGGTACGCATCCGGGAAGCCCTGGACCGTGGCCTGTTCGAACTGCACTGCCAGGCGATCTCGCCGTTCTCGGAACGTGGCGACGCCGGCCTGCACATCGAGATCCTGCTGCGCATGCGCGATCCCGACACGGGACTGTTCCTCTCGCCCGGGCAGTTCATTCCCGCGGCCGAGCGTTTCCAGCTCGGCGTCGCCATCGATCGCCATGTCGTCGAACTCGCGCTGGGCTGGTTCGAGGCGCACCCCGACGCCGCGGAGCGCATCGCGCTGTGCGCGATCAATCTCACCGCGGGCTCGATGGTGGACGAAGCGTTCCGCACCTTCCTGACCGATCGGGTGCATCGCAGCTCGCTGCCGGCGCGGAAACTGTGCTTCGAGATCACCGAGACCAGTGCGGTCCGCGACCTCTCTCGCGCGCAGGAACTGATCCTGCAACTGCGCGCGCTGGGTTGCGCGTTCGCGCTGGACGACTTCGGCACCGGCTTCTGTTCCTTCAGCTACCTGCGCTCGCTGGACGTGGATTACCTGAAGATCGACGGCAGCTTCATCCGCGATCTCGCCGACTCCGATCTCTCCGCCGCGGTCGCGCGCTCGATCGCCGACATCGCCCATGTGCTGAAGAAGAAGACCATCGCCGAACAGGTCGAAAGCGAGGCGGTGCTGCAGACCCTGCGCACCCTGGGCATCGATTACGCCCAGGGCTATTTCCTGCACCGGCCGCAGTCGCTCGACGAGTTCTTCGCCGCGACGCGCTGAGGGGCGATCGGCCCGGGCTCAGCAACCGCCCGCGATCGCCAGCGCATCATCCAGCAGCGCCGCGGCGGTGACGTTGGCACCGGCACCCGGCCCCTGGATCACCAGCGGCTGATCGCGATACCGGTCCGACCAGATCGCGACCCGGTTGTCGGTCCCGGCACCACCGGCCAGCGGATGATCGGCGGGCAGCGATTCCAGACCGACCCGCGCCTCGCCGTCCTGCAGGCGGGCGATGAAGCGCAGTCGCTCGCCGCGCTTGTAGGTCTCGGCATAGCGCGCGCGCAGCGGCTCGTCGAGCACCGGCAGCGCGGCCTCCAGCGCGTCCGCGGCGCAGGCGGCCAGCGGCGGCGGCACCAGCGAAGCGACCCGCACGGCGTCGCTGTCGAGCGCATGGCCAGCGGCGCGCGCCAGGATCAGCAGCTTGCGACGCACGTCCTCGCCGCTGAGATCGTCGCGCGGATCGGGTTCGGTATAGCCGGCCTCGCGCGCCTGGCGCACGAAGCCCGAGAACGGGCGCAGGCCGTCGTAGCGATGGAACAACCAGGCGAGCGAACCCGAGAGCACGCCGGCGATGGCGTGGATGCGGTCGCCGCCCGCCTGCAGCGCGCGCAGCGAACGCAGCAGCGGCAGTCCGGCACCGACGGTGGCGCTGTCGCCGTAGATCGCGCCGCCGACGGTGCAGGCAGACCGGATCTCCCGCCAGCGCGACAGCGTCGTGCCCTGCCCGAGCTTGCAGGCGGTGACCACGTGAAGCCCCTGCGCCAGCCACGCCGCATGCCGGTCGGCGACCGCTTCGCTGGCGGTGGCGTCGATCACGATCCGCGTGCCCTGCGTGCCGAGCGCGTTCGTCACCTGCGACAACGTCGCGGGCCGGTCGTCGACCGCGCGCCAGACACCATCGGCCGAGGGCGCGAAGCGGTGGCGCGAATTGGCGACATGCGCCAGCGCGAGTCGCGTCCCGGACGGCGTCTGCCGCCAGTCCGCCAATCGGGCCAGCACCGCGCTGCCGACGGTGCCGGTCCCCAGCAAGGCGACCTTCGCCGGAGCCGCCACCGGCGAAGGCACGCCCGACCACGCCGCCGTCGCGAACGCGGCGCTCATCCCGCGACCTGCTTCTGCGGTGTTCGCGCGTCCGCGACCGCCAGCGCGCGATCGAGCGCGGCGGCGATGTCGGCGACCAGATCGTCGGCATGCTCGATGCCCACCGACAGCCGCACCAGGCCATCGCCGATCCCGGCGGCCGCGCGCGCCTCGGCGGTCATCGCCGCGTGGGTCATGGTCGCCGGATGCGCGATCAGACTCTCCACGCCGCCCAGCGATTCGGCGAGCGTGAAGTAGTCGAGCCCGTCGACGAACGCGCGCACCGACGCTTCTCCACCGTCCAGCTCGACGCTGAGCATCGCGCCGAAGCCCTTCTGCTGGCGCGCGGCCACCGCGTGTCCCGGATGCGACGCCAGTCCGGGATAGTGCAGCGCACGCACCGCCGGATGCGACTGCAGCAGATCGACCAGCGCCGCGGTATTCTCAAGATGCACGCGCAGCCGCGCATCCAGCGTGCGCAGACCGCGCAGGGTCAGGAAGCTGTCGAACGGCGCACCGGTGATGCCCAGCGCGTTGGCCCACCACACCAGTCGCTGGTGCGCGTCGGCGTCCTTCGCCACCACCGCACCGCCGACCACGTCGCTGTGGCCATTGATGTATTTCGTGGTCGAGTGCACGACGTAATCGGCGCCGAACGCGATCGGCGTCTGCAGCGCCGGCGACAGGAACGTGTTGTCGACCACCGTCTTCGCGCCGACGGCGTGCGCGGCCTCGATCGTGAACCGCAGGTCGGTGATCCGCAGCAACGGATTCGACGGCGTCTCGATCCAGACCACCGCGGGTTTCGCCGCCAGCGCATCGGCCAGCGCGCGCGGGTCGGTGAAGTCGATCGTGCGCAGCGCGAACGCCCCCTTGTTGGCCAGTGCATTGAACAGCCGCCAACTGCCGCCGTAGGCGTCGTGCGGCACTACCAGGGTGTCGCCCGGCTGCAGCAGCGCATGCAGCAGCAGCGTGATCGCGGACATCCCGGTCGACGTGACCACCGCGCCGGCACCGCCCTCGAGTTCCGCCAGCGCCTCGGCCAGCAGATCGCGGGTGGGATTGCCGCTGCGGGTGTAGTCGTACTGCCGTTTCTCGCCGAAACCGGCGAAGCTGAAATTGGAGGACAGCACCAGCGGCGGGGTCACCGCACCGAAGGCGGTGTCGCGATCGATGCCTGCGCGCACCGCGCGGGTCGACGGCCGGGAAGCCTTGAGGGGCGTGCCGCTCATGCCGCACCTCCCTGCGCGTCCTGCAGCGCGGCGTCGATCGCGCGACCGATCAGATTGCCGATCTCCAGGGGTTCGGTGAGGAAGGCATCGTGGCCGTACCGCGAGCGCAGGACCCGGATCTCGCCCTGCGGCAATGCTTCCGACAACGCGAACAGATCCTCCAGCGGCACAAGGCGATCCTCGGCGATCGCGATCACCGTCGTCGGCACCGCCACCGCGGCGGGCTCCATACGGTGCAGATCGATCGATTCCGACAGGCGCAGGAACGCGGTCGGCGAGGTGCGCGCGATCCAGCTCGCGGCGCAGTGTTCGAGATAATCCTCGGCGGCGACGCGGACCCGGCCGTGAACCAGGGTCGGCGGCGCAGCGAAACGCTCGGCGAATTCGGTCGGCGTGCGATAGCTGAGCATCGCCAGCTGGCGCGCCAGCGCCAGCCCCCGGGCCTCGTCGCACTGCAACTGGCCCAGCGCCACCGCCTGACGCTGCAGTGCGCGCCACGCGCTGGCGTAGGGATGCGAACGATGGGCGCCGCTGATCGCGACCAGCCGGCCGAGACGCCGCGGATGCCGCGTCGCGAACTGCAGACCGACCATCGCGCCGTAGGAACTGCCGAGGAAGACCGCGAGCGCGTCGATGCCGAGCGCATCGAGAACCGCGGCCAGCGCGTCGGCCTGATCGGCGCTGTCGATCGGCGCATCGAGGGTGCCGTCGGCGCCGATCCAGTCGATGGCGAGAATCCGCACCCGCGCGGTGTCGAGCCCGACGCCGCTCTGCGTCTGCCACCAGCCCGCTTCCGGGTAGGCGTCGCTGGCGATGACATGGCGATGCGCGGAGATGCCGCCGGCCGCCACGACGACCGGGGCATCGGCCGGGCCGATCAGTTCGTAGGCGATCTGCAGGTCGCGCTCGCCGGCATGGCGCAGACGCAGGCGCGCCGGCACGCGGCCGCGCACGGCCCGGACATCGGCGGAAGCGGCGTCGCCCGGAAAGGGGCGACCGTCGAACGGCCGCGCGTCGGCGGCATGGGAGGCGGTGCAGGTGGCGAGGGTCATGGCGGTCTCCGGGGCGATGAAGGCCATCGAAGCCACGGGGAGACCGGAGAAATGCTGCTGCGTACGGCAAAACGACACGAGCCCGCGACGCGCAACCATCTTCACGGCGGACACAGGGTCCCCGCAGGAGTTGGCACCTTGTGGAAGCCACGCTTGCGCGTCGCCTCCATCAGGTTGCCCCGGCGTCTTCGGGCCTGTCCCTCAGCCGGTCTTGATGGATGGCCGCAGCTTGCCGCAGCCCGGGGCAGATGTCAATCGCTTCATTCGGATAAAGCGATGACTGATCCGGCGCCTGTCTCCCGGGCAGGCTTTGGGCGATACTCCGGACGATGCACAATCCGTCTTCCGGGTCCGTGGCGGCCCTGCTCCTGACCTGTTTCCTCTTCGTCGCCGCGGCCCTGCCGGCTGCCGATGCCGCAACGCCGGGTGGCCCCGCGCCCGACAGCGTCACCGGAAAGCGCACGGGAATCCCGAAACAACGCGTCCCCGAACGCTACATCTCCACGGAAAATCCCGGTGAGGAGCTCGATTCGCTCGCGACCTGGCGTCATCCCGACGGGACGGTGTGGCTGATCGCCACCGCCAAGTCCAAACACCGGCTGGTGGTGTTCGATGCCGACAGCGGCCAGCGCCTGCGCGACTTCGGCGAACAGGGCGAGGGCATCGGCCAGTTCAGGCGGCCCAACGGCATCGCGGTGCTCGACAATCGGCTGTTCGTGGTCGAGCGCGACAATCGCCGGGTGCAGGTGTTCGCCCTGCCGGACTTCCATCCGCTCGGCAGTTTCGGCCAATCCGACCTGCGCGCGCCCTACGGGCTGTGGCTCCATCCGCAGGCCGGCGGCGTCGAGGTCTACGTCACCGACAACTTCATGCTCGGCGAACGCTTCGACATGGTGCCGCCGCTCGACCAGTTGGATCGCCGGGTGCAGCGTTATCGCCTCACCTTCGGCCGCCACGGCGAACTGTCCGCCGAACCCCGCGGCCACTTCGGCGACACCAGCGAGGCCAACGCGCTGCGGGTGGTCGAATCGATCGCCGGCGATCCGGCCCACGACCGGCTGTTGATCGCCGACGAATACCAGCCGCATTCGACCCTGCGCGAATACACCCTCGCCGGCCGCGCCACCGGCCGGCGCATCCCGGACGACACCTTCGCCTTCGAGGCCGAGGGCGTGGCGCTGTGGAACTGCGGCAGACGCGGCTACTGGGTGGCGGTCGACCAGTTGTCGCCGCAGACCGTCTTCCACGTCTTCGACCGGCGCACGCTGGTGCGGGTCGGCAGCATCAGCGGCGACACGGTCGCGCGCACCGACGGCATCGCGCTGCGCACCGCACCGAGCCCGCGTTTCCCGAAGGGCGCGCTGTACGCGGTGCATGCCGACACCTCGGTCGCCGCGTTCGATCTGCGCGACATCGCGGCGGCCCTCGACCTCGCCCACGATTGCAGGTAGACCGATGCGACCTGCAGCCCGGCGCGCGGGACGGCGTCCGACGACGCTGCTCGCAACCGTTGCGCTGGTCCTCGCCGGGACCGTCGCGGCCGACAACCTCTATCGCTGGCGCGACGGGCAGCTGACGCCGGCCCGCGGCGAGGACACGCCTCCCGCGCCGGTGCCCGCCTCCGCACCGGCGGAGCCCACCGGTCCGATCGCCGGACTGCGTTTCGAGACCCGCCACGATGGCATCGAGGTCTGGGCCGACAATCGGCTGTCGGGCCCGATCCAGGTCGAATTGCGTCCGGCCGCCGGCCGCGTCGACGGCGCGGAACCGGCCCTGCCGGCACGCGCGACCCTCGCGGCGCTGGACCGGCGCATGGTGGCCCGGCTGCCGCGCGGCACCGCCTCCGAATTCGATCTGGATGCCGTGCACGGCGATCCGCGGGCGCAGCCCGAAGACGTGGAGTACGGCTACCCGCTGCGGACGGGCGAACTGCGGATCGAACAGGGCTGGGGCGGCAGTTTCAGCCATCACGACGCGGAAAACCGTTACGGCATCGACTTCGCCGCGGACATCGGCACCGACGTGCTGGCCGCGCGCGCCGGCACCGTCATGGAAATCGAGGGCGGCTACGCCACCGCCGGGCAGGACGCGCGCGGCGACGCCACCCGCGCCAATTTCGTCCGCATCGTGCATGCCGACGGCAGCATGGCGCTGTACGCGCATCTCGATGCCGGCGGCGTGCTGGTACGCCCCGGGCAGCGCGTGCGCAAGGGCGAGACGATCGCGCGCTCCGGCAACACCGGCTTCACCACCGGCCCGCACCTGCATTTCGCGGTGCAGGTCAATCGCGGCATGCGGCTCGAATCGATCCCGTTCCGGATGTTCGGCCCCCAGGGCATCCTGCGATTCGCCGCGCCGCGGTAGCCGGGCTGACGCTCGCGGCGCCGTCTGCGCAGCGCTTTCGACAGGCGGAAGCCTGCCTAGCGGGCCTGGCGCATCCACACCGGTTCCAGTGTCGCGATGCGTGCGTACGCCGGGCAGCCCTCGCGATGCGCACCCGGCAGATAGCCGAGGCTCATCAGGAATTCGCCGACGATCTCGCCCCCGGTGAAGCGGAAGGTCTTCGAGAAGAGCTTCACCCACGCGGCCTTGTCGCGCGCTCGACCGTCCAGGCGCATGTGGGCATCGAGCCAGGGCGCGAAGCCCCCATGCGAGTCGCGCAGACCGCGGATGACGCCGGCATTGTGGATGGCCGCCCCGACCTTCAGCCGGTTGCGGATGATGCCCGGGTCGGCGAGCAGCCGCGCCCGGTCCGCTTCGCCGTAGGCGGCGACCGCGTCCACGTCGAAACCGTCGTAGGCACGGCGGAAGCCCTCGCGCTTTTTCAGGATCGTCTCCCAGCTCAGGCCGGCCTGGTTGATCTCCAGGATCAGGCGCTCGAACAGCGCGGACTCGTCGCGGGCCGGCACCCCGTACTCGTGGTCGTGGTAGGGCCCGTGGACGGGGTGGCCAGGGGCGAAGTCGCAATAGGTGCTCATCCGGTCAGGATATCGCCCCCTCCTGACAGCCGGTGTCCGCAGGGCGGGGCTTGATCCGCCCGATCCCTTGAGGCTCCGAAAAGTGGCGGGTCAAGGCCGGCCCTCCCCGTGCGCGAGTCTCCTCGCCCCGCCCGGTATAATCCCGTCCTTCCCTTCGCTTCCCGGGCGCCCCGCGGCGCCGCTCCGCCATGTCCGAAATTCTTACCGAAGTCGCGCGCGAGGCTGCCCGTCGCCGCACCTTCGCGATCATCTCCCACCCCGATGCCGGCAAGACCACGCTGACCGAAAAGCTGCTGCTGTTCGGCGGCGCGATCCAGATGGCCGGCTCGGTGAAGGGGCGCAAGGCCGCGCGCCACGCGACCTCGGACTGGATGGCGCTGGAAAAGGAACGCGGCATCTCGGTGACCTCGTCGGTCATGCAGTTCCCGTACGAGGACCGGATCGTCAATCTGCTGGACACGCCGGGCCACGCCGACTTCGGCGAGGACACCTATCGCGTGCTGACCGCGGTGGACTCGGCGCTGATGGTGATCGACGTCGCGAAGGGCGTCGAGGAGCGGACCATCAAGCTGATGGAAGTCTGCCGCCTGCGCGACACGCCGATCATGACCTTCATCAACAAGCTCGACCGCGAGGGCAAGCCGCCGATCGACCTGCTGGACGAAGTCGAATCGGTGCTCGGCATCCAGTGCGCGCCGATCACCTGGCCGATCGGCATGGGCCAACGGCTGAAGGGCGTGGTCCATCTGCTCACCGGCGAAGTGCATCTGTACGAAGCCGGGCGCAACTTCACCCGCCAGGACTCGACCATCTTTCCGTCGATCGACGACCCCGCGCTGGAAGCGCGGATCGGCGCGCAGATGCTGGCCGAACTGCGCGATGAACTGGAACTCGTCGAGGGCGCCTCGCACCCCTTCGACAAGAACGCCTACCTCGCCGGCAAACAGACGCCGGTGTTCTTCGGCTCGGCGGTGAACAACTTCGGCGTGCAGCTGCTGCTGGATTTCTTCGTCGAACACGCACCGCCGCCGAAGCCGCGCGCGACCACCGGCCGCGACGTGCAGCCGACGGAAGAGAAACTCTCCGGCTTCGTGTTCAAGATCCAGGCGAACATGGATCCGCAGCACCGCGACCGCGTCGCATTCATGCGCATCTGCTCGGGGCGGTTCAGCGCCGGCATGAAGGCCTTCCACGTCCGCACCGGCAAGGAAGTCAAACTCGCCAACGCGCTGACCTTCATGGCCAGCGACCGCGAGATCGCGGAGAGCGCATACCCCGGCGACGTGATCGGCATCCACAACCACGGCACGATCTCGATCGGCGACAGCTTCACCGAAAGCGAGAACCTGTCGTTCACCGGCATCCCGAACTTCGCGCCGGAGCTGTTCCGCCGCGCGCGCCTGCGCGATCCGCTCAAGCTCAAACAGTTGCAGAAAGGCCTGGCGCAATTGTCCGAGGAAGGCGCGACCCAGTTCTTCCGCCCGCTGATGAGCAACGACCTGATCCTCGGCGCGGTCGGCGCGCTGCAGTTCGACGTGGTCGCCTACCGGCTCAAGGACGAGTACGGCGTCGACGCCAGCTTCGAGCAGGTCCAGATCGCGACCGCGCGCTGGATCCGCTGCGACGACGCGAAGAAGCTGGAGGAGTTCCGGGACAAGAACGCGATGAACCTCTCGCTCGACGCCGCCGGGCAACTGGTCTACCTCGCCCCGACCCGGGTCAACCTGCAGCTCGCCCAGGAACGCGCGCCGGCGGTGACGTTCCTGGCCACGCGCGAGCACGCGCATGCGGTGAGCATCGACTGAGATCATGTTCGAGACGCTGGGCATGTGGTGGCGCTATCTCCTCGGCAAACGCAGCGAGGTGGCGCACATGGACTACAAGGACGCCTACATGGCCAAGGTCGTCCTCGACATCCACCGCAAACGCAGCGACAAGCGCGTCGTCCGCGTCCCGCTGGCGAAGCTCGAACCGATCCACCGCATCGATCGCGAGAACGCGCTCGAAGCCACCCGCAAGCGCACCGAGGCCCTGCGCGCGCACCGCGATGCGCTGCTCGCGACGCGGCTGCTCGACGCCGAGGCGCTGCAGGCCATCATCCCCTCGGTCTCGCAGATCAAGGTCGTGCAGGACAGCGAACGCTGGCTGGCGTTCGAAGGCAACGGCCGGCTGTATGCGATGCGCGAAGTGTTCGCGCCGGAGGACGGCATGCAGGTGGAGGTCGAGGAGTACCGGTTCGACGACGCCCGCAGCATTCGTCGCCGCCTGAATCGGGTCCGCGGACTCAATCGGCTCTGAAATCGTTTCCACGCCGCCCGCGATCCGCTACCCTTGGCCGGCGCCCGCGACGGGGCGGCCGGAAACTCAGCTGCCGGCGCCGATCACCCGCGACAACCAGTCCGGCGTCGGCTGATCCGGGTCGAAATATTCGAAGATCAGATGGATGCGATCGGTATCGCCATCGTTCTTCACCGCATGCACGCCCATGTTGTTGACCTCGGCGGCCTCGCCTTCGGGCATGTGGTAGCCGGTGCCTTCGATGAAGAACGTCACCCGGTCGTTGGTCAGCAGCGGCACGTGGATCTTGTGCGGCCACTTCGCCGCGGCGTTGGCGTCGCGGTGCGGCTTGATCTCGCCGCCGGGCGCCATCCGCGCGAACATCACCCGCGGGAATTCGCCCCGGACGTAACCGTAGGGCGCGACCGCCTGGTGCAGCACCGGTTCGATCAGTCCGCGCCACTCCGCCCAGACGGGGCGATCGTGCGACGAACGCCAGTCGCGCACACTGTCGACGAAGCGGAAAACGATATGCCGGGTGCGGTCGAGCGCCTCGAAACGGTTCGGCTTGCCGGCGTTCTCCGCATCCCAGACCGACTCCGGCAACGCCAGCACCGCTGCCCGGAGCGCGGCGATGTCGACCGGCCCGAGGCGTCGGAGGGACGTGGTCTTGCGCGGATTGGCGTAGGGATCGTGGGCCATGGGGCACTCGGCGTGAAGGCGTTCAGAACGAATAGTCGAAGAGTTCCAGATCGCGGCGATAGCGTTCGGCCACGCCATCGATCAGGGCCTGATCGTAATACTGGCGATAGTCGCCGCGCTTCGAGCCATTGACCTTGTCCAGCACGCGCGCCGGAATGCCGATGCGCGCGCAGATCGCCTCGTAGTCGGCCTGCATGCGTTCGACCCTGCCGACGGCATCCATCTCCAGTTCGCCGGCGTCGTTCGTCAGCAGCGTGTACTGCGGCTGGAAGTGCACGTGGTCGTCCGGCTTGAGCTCGAACAGGATCCTGCGCATCGTGCCCTGCGGATCGCGCTCGAACGCGCCGTGCTGGCGGGTCATGAAGGCGCAGTAGGAGACGAAGCGGTCGAACGGATTGCGCACGAAGCTGAACTTGAAATACCCGTCGCAGACCGCGTCGCCCAGATGGGGCCGGACCTGGCGCACGCTCAGGTGGCCGTGGCGGATCTGCGCCAGGTCCTCGAACGGGAAGCGCTTGTTCACGAACAACCCGACCTGCTCGATGTCCTCCGGACCGAGGTGCTCGCGCAGCGCCTGGCGCACCGAATGCGTGCCGGTTTTGGGCATCGCGACGAAGATGTAACGGTGCAGATGGGAGACGATCATGGCCGGGGCGCGCTGGAATCCGCGCATGATCGCACAGCCGCCGCCGGCCCCGCCCGCCATTTGGAATATTTGCACTAGACAGGCCCGGCATCGTCGTCGGATGACCGACCGTACCGAGACCGTCCGCGAGGAGATCGCCAGCGCCCTCACCCATGGTCTGGGCGCGACCGCGGCCTTGGCCGGCGGCGCGGTCCTGATCACCCTCGCCGCCCTGTTCGGCGACGGCTGGCAACTCAGCGCGGCGATCGTCTTCGGCATCACCCTGCTGCTGCTCTACGTGGCCTCGACCCTGTACCACGCGATCCAGCACCCGGTCGCCAAGGGCCGGCTCAAGGTCTTCGACCACTGCGCGATCTACCTGCTGATCGCCGGCACCTACACCCCGTTCACCCTGATCGGCCTGCGCGGCCCGGTGGGCTGGTGGTTGTTCGGCATCATCTGGGCGCTGGCGTTCTTCGGGGTGATCTTCAAGCTGTTCTACACCGGGCGGTTCCATCGCCTCTCCACGCTGATCTACATCGGCATGGGCTGGCTGATCATCTTCGCGGCGAAGCCCACGATGCAGGCGCTGGATACGTGGACCTTCGGCTGGCTGATGGGCGGCGGGGTGGCCTACACCCTGGGCACCTATTTCTATCATCACCCGCGGCTGCCCTACGCCCACGCGATCTGGCATCTGTTCGTGATCGCCGGCAGCGTCTGCCACTACATCGCGGTGATGGCGCAGGTGTTGTCGGAGCGGTGATGGCGGCGTTCTGACGCTGGCGCGAAACGTCACCCTGTTCCCTGCGTCATCCCGAGCCGCAGGCGAGGGACCTGCTGTTGCTCTTCATTGGCCTGCGCATCGCACGATGATCCGTCGACAGTTCTTCTGGCATGTCGCGCCCTCGCCTCGCACGGAACAGGCGCTTTCGGGAACGCCCGGAATCCTTTCCGCGCTGGAGCGCGGAAAAGATTCCGGGCTTTACGATCAACACCAGAGCACATGCGTTGGAAATCGGCATGCATCACCCCGCGATATACCGCTGCAACGAATCCAGCTCCGCCTTCTGATCCTCGATCACCGCCTTCACCAGATCCCCGATCGACACCACCCCGACCACATCGTCGCCGTCGACCACCGGCAGATGGCGGATGCGGTGATCGGTCATCACCTGCATGCAATGGTCCGATGTATCGGACGACACCGTGACGATCACCCGCGGGGTCATGATGTCGCGCACCGGCGTATCGGCCGAAGAACGCCCCTGCAGCACGACCTTCCGGGCGTAATCGCGTTCGGACAGGATGCCGACCAGTTGCGGGCCGTCCATCACCAGCACCGCGCCGACGTGGGCGTCGGCCATCAGCCGGATCGCATCGAGAACGGGCGCCTCAGGACGGATCGCGTGGATCGCGGGCGATTTCGCTTCCAACAGCTGACGGACGGTACGCATCGGGGCGTTCTCCTTCAGGGGCGATGTCGCCCAAGGATACGCCCGTTGCGGGACGCCAGCGGTCCACCAGATACAGCGGTCGCTGCTTGGATTCCTCGTACAGCCGGCCGAGATATTCGCCGATCACGCCCAGCGCCATCAGCTGCACGCCGCCGAGCAGCAGGATCACGGTCATCATCGTCGGCCATCCGGCCACCGGGTCGCCCCAGAGCAGGGCCTTGACCACGATCCACAGCGCATAGGCGAAGGCCAGCGCCGCGGTCAGCAGCCCCAGATAGGTCGCCGCGCGCAGCGGCGCGGTGGAAAAGCTGGTGACGCCTTCCAGCGCGAAGTTCCACAGCCGCCAGGCGTTGAACTTGGTGCGCCCGGCAAGGCGGGGCTCGCGCCGGTAGGGAATGGCCGCCTGCGCGAAACCGACCCAGCCGAACAGCCCCTTCATGAAGCGGTGGCGCTCGCGCAGGCGGCGCAGGGCGGCCAACGCGCGCGGGGACAACAACCGGAAGTCGCCGGTATCGGTCGGAATCGGTGTTTTCGACAGCCGCTGCATCACCCGATAGAAGCCATGGGCCGTGACGCGCTTGAACCAGCCCTCGCCGTCGCGCGCGGTGCGGGTGCCATGGACGTCGTCGTAGCCTTCGCGCCACTTCGCCACGAACTGCGGAATCAGTTCCGGCGGATCCTGGCCATCGGCGTCGAGAATGATCGCCGCGCCCTCGCGGACCAGATCGAGACCGGCGGTCAACGCGGCCTCCTTGCCGAAATTGCGACTCAGCCGCAGCAGGGACACGCGCGGGTCGGCCGCGGCGATGCTGTCGAGCACCGCCCAGGTACGGTCACGGCTGCCGTCGTCGACATACAGAAGGTGTCCCTCGATGCCGTCGCCCACCAGCCCGTCCAGGACGGCCACGATCCGCGGGTGCAGCGCGGGGAGGGCTTCGGCCTCGTTGTAGGCGGCGACGACGACGGTCAGGCGTTCGGCTGGCATCGCCATAGAGTACGCGCCGACGGCGTCACTCGAACGCCAGATAGGCCGGCCCGCCCAGGGCCCGCATCTGGCGCTGGATCGCGCGGGTCCGGCGCTGGACGTAGGGGCCGGGCTTGGCCACGCTGTACTTGCGCGGATTGGGCAGCACCGCAGCCAGGCGCGCGGCCTCGGCCGCACTGAGCTTCGAGGCGTCCTTGCCGAAGAAGGTGCGCGCCGCGGCCTGGGCGCCATAGACGCCGTCGCCGTATTCGATGACGTTGGCGTAGACCTCCATGATCCGCGACTTCGGCCACAGCGCCTCGATCAGCACCGTGTACCAGACCTCCAGTGCCTTGCGCGCCCAGCGACTCCAGCCGCTGCCGCGCCACAGGAACAGATTCTTCGCCAGCTGCTGGCTGATGGTGCTCGCACCGCGCACCTTGCGCCCCTTGGCGTTGTGCTTGCGCGCCTTCTCGATCGCCTCGAAATCGAAGCCGTCGTGGAACGGGAACCGCTGGTCCTCGGCGGCGACCAGCGCCAGCGGCAACTGTTTCGAGATTTCGTCGGCGTCGCGCCAGTCGTAGCGGACCACGAAACCGCGATCGCCCGCGCCCCAGGCTTCGACATAACGCCCCACCATGAATGCGGTCATCGGTGGATCGACGAACCGCAGCACCGCCACCTGCAGCACCGAGGTCAGCACGAACAGCAGCGGCAGCCAGAGCAGCAGCCAGCGCCACCAGCGCACCCGGCCCCTCGGCCGCGATGGCCCGGCCCTCGATTGCCCGGGGGTTGAATCCGCGGGGTTTGAATCCTCGTCCAGGTGCCCCATCTTGTGCGCATCCCCCCTGCTGCCGCCCGCCGGTCTTCCGGCGGGCGGCATTATCCGCGAAGCCGCCACCCCGCACGAGCACG
>JAYRTK010000055.1:0-14442 GCA_041919595.1 Lysobacteraceae bacterium | reverse complement strand
CTCAAGGCGCTGGTGCTGGACGAAGCCGACGAAATGCTGCGCATGGGTTTCATCGACGATGTCGAGACCGTGCTGAAGAAAGTACCGGAGCAGCGCCAGGTCGCGCTGTTCTCCGCGACCATGCCGTCGCAGATCCGGCGCATCGCCCAGACCTATCTGCGCGACCCGGCCGAAGTCACCATCGCCGCGAAGACCACCACCGCGACCAACATCCGCCAGCGCTACTGGTTCGTCAG
This sequence comes from Lysobacteraceae bacterium, assembly GCA_041919595.1. Taxonomy (GTDB): domain Bacteria; phylum Pseudomonadota; class Gammaproteobacteria; order Xanthomonadales; family Xanthomonadaceae; genus Lysobacter_I. The sequence goes on along the minus strand of JAYRTK010000055.1, from coordinate 14,206 downwards.
CGGCCTGCACAAACTCGATGCGCTGACCCGCATCCTCGAAGCCGAACCCTACGACGCGATGATCATCTTCGCGCGCACCAAGTCGGCGACCGACGAACTGGCCGAGAAGCTGCAGGCGCGCGGCCTCGCCGCCGCCGCGATCAACGGCGACGTGCAGCAGGCGCAGCGCGAGAAGACCATCCAGCAGTTGAAGGACGGCAAGCTCGACATCCTCGTCGCCACCGACGTGGCCGCGCGCGGCCTCGACGTCGAGCGCATCAGCCACGTGCTGAACTACGACATTCCCTACGACACCGAAAGCTACGTCCACCGCATCGGCCGCACCGGCCGCGCCGGGCGCAGCGGCGAGGCGATCCTGTTCGTCAGTCCGCGCGAGAAGAGCATGCTGCGCGCGATCGAGCGTGCGACGCGCCAGCCGATCGAGGAGATGCAGCTGCCGACGGTCGAGAGCGTGAACGACGCACGGGTGACGAAATTCCTCGCCCGCATCACCGAGGCCCTGGCGCTGGACGAGAACGGCGGCGGCGAGATGGGCCTGTACCGCGAACTGGTCGAACGCTACGAGCGCGAGCAGAACGTGCCGGCGATCGAGATCGCGGCCGCGCTGGCGAAACTGCTGCAGGGCGACACGCCGCTGCTGCTGGCGCCGGAGCGCAAACGCGAGCCGCAGGAATTCCAGCAGCGTCGCGAGTACGCCGAACGCGCGCAGCGCGGCGAGCGTCCGCCGCGCGAGGCGCAGGAAGAGCGCGCGCCGCGGCCGAAGAAGGACATCGGTCCGCGCCAGCCGCCCGAACCCGGCATGGAGACCTACCGGATCGAGGTCGGCCACATGCACAGCGTCAAGCCGGGCAACATCGTCGGCGCGATCGCCAACGAGGCGGGCCTCGACAGCAAGCACATCGGCCGCATCGACATCCATGACGATCATTCGATCCTCGATCTGCCCGAAGGCATGCCCAAGCCGCTGCTGATGCACCTGAAGAAGGTGCGCGTTGCGGGGCAGGCGCTGCGCCTGCAGAAGCTGGACGAGTACGACGGCGGCGGCGCGCAGCCGTTCAAACCCCGCGGCTTCAAACCGGGCGGCCCCAAGCCGGGCGGCTTCAAGCCCGGTGGTTTCAAACCGGGTGGCGGCAAACCGGGCGGCTTCAAGCCGGGCGGTGCCAAGCCCGGGCCGAAAAAGCCCCACCGCAAGGGCAACCGCGACGCCTGATCGCGACCGCTCCCGATCGCGCTGCGCCGGGCTTGTCAGCGCCGGCGCGCATGCGGCAGTCTGCGTCCGACGATCGGATTCCAGGGGCGGGACGATGCACAGGAGCGGGTTCGCGTGGCCTGCGGCGTTGATGGCGATGTGCGCCATCGGCATGGCCATGGCGTCGGCGCCCATGCCGTCCGAAAGCATGCGGTCCGGAAGCACGTCGTCCACGGGCGCGCCGTCGCAAGCCGTGCCTGCGTCGCGACCGTCGCCGCCCTCGCTCGACGACATCCTGCGGCCGAGCAAGCACGGCATCGTCACGATCTCGCCGAACGGCAGGTACATCGCCGCGACCCTGCGCATGCCCGAGAACAAACAGAACCGGGTGGTGCTCGCGATCCACGACCGCGTATCCAATCAGCTGATCCGCGTGCTCGATCCCGACGCGAGATCCGAGATCAGCCGCGTCTGGTGGGCCGGCGACCGGCGCCTGTTCGTGATGAACAGCTGGAGCGACGACAACGTCCAGCAGTATTTTCTCGAACCGCAGGTGGTCGCGGTCAACGTCGACGGGACCGACAAGCGCGCATTCCCCGCGACGATCGTCGACACGCTGATCGACGACGACGACCACATGCTGATCGAACGCTGCGCCAGGCGCACCAGCAAGGGCTGCCTGAGCTACGTGCAGAAGGTCGATACGCTGGGCGGCGTCGATGGTCCGCGGTTGGCCGACGCGCCACAGGTCGGCAGTTCGTTCTTCACCGACAACGCCGGTCGCGTGCGCTTCGCCTATGCCTGGGGCGACGACGACATCCAGAAGGTCTGGATCCGCAAGGACGAGGGCTGGGAGATCTTCAACGATGAGGCGCGGAGCGGGGTCGAGATCGAACTGATCGGCACCTCGCGCGACGACACGCGCATGTACTTCCTGTCCGAGCGTGCCGACGGGCCCGATGTGATCGAGCGTCTGGATTTCGCCAGCGGCGAGCGCAGCGTCGCGATGAGCGATGCGAAGCTCGATCCTGCGTTCGTGGTCTGGTCGGCCGATGGCCGGCAGCCGATCGGCGCGGCCTACGGGCTCGGCGTGCCGCGGGCGCGGTTCTGGGATCCGTCCGATCCCGACGCGAAGCTGTTGCGCAGCATGGAAACGGCGTTTCCGGACGATGCCGTGGTGTTCGCCAACGGTTCGCGCGACGGTCGGCATGTCGTGGTCAAGGTCTGGAGCGATCGCGATCCGGGCAGTTTCTATCTGCTCGATCGCGACAGCCGACGCATGGACCTGCTCGTGCGGACATCGCCGTGGCTGGATCCGGACGCGCTGGCGCGCAGCGAGCCGATCACGTTTCGTGCCCGCGACGGCGTCGAACTGCACGGCTATCTGACCCTGCCCACGACCGTCGCCGCGCCGCCACCGCTGGTGGTGCTGCCGCATGGCGGCCCGTTCGGCGTGCGCGACAGTTGGGACTACGACGAGGAGACGCAACTGCTCGCCGCGCGCGGCTTCGCGGTGCTGCGGATCAACTATCGCGGTTCTGCCGGTCACGGGCGCGCGTTCGAGCGCGCCGGCTACCGGCAGTGGGGCCTGAAGATCATGGACGACATCGTCGACGGCACCCGTTGGGCGATGGCCGGCGGCAGAGTCGATCCGCAGCGGGTCTGCGTGTGGGGCACCAGTTTCGGCGGTTACGCCGCGCTGATGGGTGTCGCGCGCGAACCGGGGCTCTACCGCTGTGCGATCTCGACCTCGGGCCCGACCGACCTGCTGATCACCCGCAAATGGGGCGACACCCACCAGTCGCGCTGGGGCCGGCATTTTCTCGACGAGGCGGTCGGCGACGACGATGCGGCGTTGCACGAACAGTCGCCGGTGAAGCACGTCGGCAGGATCGACGTCCCGGTGCTGCTGGTCCATGGCCGCCACGATGCGCGCGTGTCCTTCGAGCATGCGCGGGCGATGGTCGCGGCGATGGAGAAGGCGCGCAGACCGATGGACACTTTCTTCTTCGTCGACGAGACCCACGGCATCCACGGCGAAGAGAACCGGCGCGAATACTACGGGCGAGTGCTGACGTTCCTGGACGCGCATCTCGGCGCGCGCTGAAGCGATGCGCGTAGGTTGCGCAGAGGACGGACAGCACGATGGAATTGAAATCGACGGGAGCCGACAGATGCTGATTCCGAGTCATTGGGCGGAAGCCCGCCTGCAGCACCGAGAGGGTCGGCGCACGATCACCCTGCGCCGTTTCGGCTGGTCCGATCTCGGCGAGGCCGAGGCGCAGGCGCATGCGGAAGCGCGCGTGCGCGAGGCGATGACGCAGGCGCTGGCCGGCGAGCGCGTGCCCCGGCGCGAGCGACGGGTCGCCTACAACGGCGCCGAGGGCGTGCCGATCCGCGAGGAGATCGTGGACCGTCATGGCGATTGCGCGATCACCCGCGCCGGCTACGGCGCGCTGTGTCTCAACACGCCGAATGTGTTGTTCGCCGATATCGACTACGCGATCCGGTCCGATCCCTCGCGCTGGCCGCGGTGGCGCGTGCTGACCGGGTTCGCGATCGCCGGCGCGACGGTCGCGTTCGGCGATCCCGGGCCGGTGACGTACGTCGTCGGCCTGCTCATCGGCGTGGGCGGCGGTTACGTGTTCGGTGGCGTGGTCGCCGCGCTGGCGGCGTGGCTGCGGATCAAGCTCACCGGCGGTTTCGAGCGCGATGCGCGGCGGCGGATCGAACGCTTCGTCGCCCGGCATCCCGACTGGCGTCTGCAGGTCTATCGCACGCCGCTGGGGTTGCGGCTGATGGCCACCCATCGTCTGTTCGATCCGTGCGAGCCGGCGGTGCGCGCGTGCTTCGAGGCGCTCGGTGTCGATCCGCTGTACGCGCGGATGTGCTTCAACCAGAACTGTTTCCGGGCGCGGGTCTCGCCCAAGCCCTGGCGTATCGGAATGCCGCGGCTGCATCCGCCGTATTCCGCCGCCTGGCGGCCGGAGCATGCGGCATTGCCGGCGCGGCGGGCGTGGATCGAGACCTACGAGCGCACGGCCCGGGATTACGCCGCCTGCCGCCATGTGCGCACGCTCGGCAACGGTGCGGAGCACGAGGCGGCGGCGACGGTGCGCGCGCTGCACGACCTGCTGTGCCAGGCGGACAGCGCACTGCCGTTGGCCTGAGGCCCGCATGGTGCGGTGTTTCGCCGGCCCGTGTCCCGCGCGCGGCGACGACGCGGCCCGCGCTCAGTCGGCGACGACCTCGATCCGCACGTCGCCCGTTTCGACGATCTGGCCGGCGCGGATCTTGCAGGTCCTGCGCAGCTCCACCACGCCGTCCACCCGCACCGCGCCGCTGGCGACGAGATGCTTGCCGGCACCGCCGCTGTCGACGACACCGGCGAGCTTGAGCAACTGGTTGAGTTCGACGTGATCGCGGTCGAGGTCGAAACGGAGATGTGGCATGGGTCGGTGGCCGGCGGTCCGGAGCGCCACCCTCGGCGCGGTCGGCGTAGCATACCGGGTCGTTCCCTCAACTGACATGCACTGTCAGCAGCGGGAGCGGATGCTGTCGGAACGTCCGTCCTCCATGAATCGCCATCATCCATGGGCGCACGTCATCCATCCATTGATCAGAGGAACACGACCATGCTCGCCTACACCACGCTCGGCACCCGCGACCTTGCCCGCGCCGCCGCGTTCTACGATGCGGTGCTCGCCGAAATCGGCGCCAAGCGCTTCATGGAAGAGCCCGGCTATTTCATCGCCTGGGGCAATTCCGAACACGGCGCCGGTCTCGGCATCACCTATCCTTTCGACAAGGGGCCGGCCACGGTCGGCAACGGCACGATGGTGGCGCTGGCCGCGGACAGCCGGGAGGCGGTGGATCGCCTGTACGCCCGTGCGATCGAACTCGGCGGTACCGATGAAGGCGCTCCGGGACAGCGGTATCCCGGCTTCTACGCGGCCTATTTCCGCGATCTCGACGGCAACAAGCTCAACTGCTGCTACTCGGGCGAGTGAGCGCGGTCCCGGGCGAGTGCGATCGAGCAGGATCAAGCGTGATCGCGCGAACCTCGCGCACCCCTGCTGACGGAACGCTGTCAGCAGGGCGGGCGCAGGATGCGTGCTCCCCATCTTCGATGCCCGAGGCGACACGCATGCAGCACACCCGACACAACGCACTCAACTGGTTCGAGATCCCGGTGTCCGATCTCGAGCGCGCCCAGACCTTCTACGAGACGGTGTTCGACACGCCGCTGCGTCGCGAGGCGATGGGGCCGGACGTGGCGCTGGCCGTGTTTCCCTACGAGAAGTACGGCGTCGGCGGTTGCCTGTTCGCCGCCGGACATGGTCCGCGGCCCGGCGCCGATGGCACGATCGTGTACCTCAACGCCGAACCTTCGCTCGACGCGGTCCTGTCGCGGGTGGAAGCGGCCGGCGGTCGCATCACGCAGGCGCGCACCGCCTTGCCCGAAGGCATGGGCTGTTTCGCCCACATCGCCGACAGCGAAGGCAATCGCGTCGGCCTGCACGCGCCGGCCTGAGCCTGCGGCGCGGCGCACCCATTCCGGAGCCTGACAGTGCGTCGTGCCGACCGCCTGTTCCGCATCGTCCAACTGATCCGCGGCCGTCGCCTGACGACGGCCGCATTCTTGGCCGAACGGCTGGAAGTCTCGCAGCGCTCGGTTTACCGCGACATCGCCGCGCTGCAGGCCCAGGGCGTGCCGATCGAGGGCGAAGCCGGCGTCGGTTACCGGATGCGTCGCGGTTTCGATCTGCCGCCGTTGATGTTCGATACCCGCGAAGCGCAGGCGCTGGTGGCTTGCGTGCGGCTCGCGCAGACGCGCATCGACACCGTGCTCGGCGAGCATGCCGAGGATGCGCTGACGAAGATCCTCGGAGTGTTGCCGGCGCCGGAACGCGCTGCGGCGGAGAGCCTGGCGGTGTTCGCGCCGCCGGTCGGCCCCGACGCGGAGACCCGGGACCGTCTGCGCCTGCTGCGCGACGCGATCGAGAGCCGTCGCAAGGTCCGGCTCGATTATCTCGATCTCAAGGACGAGGCCAGCGATCGCGTGGTGCGACCCTTGGCCTGTTTTTTCTGGGGCAATGTCTGGACGCTCGCCGCATGGTGCGAGACGCGCGATGATTTCCGCAATTTCCGCGTCGACCGCATTCGCCGGCTGGATCCGCTGGAGACGGGCTTCCGCGACGAGCCCGGACGCACCCTGCGCGATCTGCTGCGCGGTTACGACTGCGAAGGCGGATTCTGAGCGCGCTCGTGTTCAGCGCTGCAGGCGCAGGCGCGCGCCACGCCATGCCAGGACCGCGCCGTCGCGGGTGATCTGTTCGATCACGACGTCGCCGAGCACGTCGCCTTCCTTCAACCGTTGTCCGTCGAGGATGACGAAACGCCGCGCCGCGGTTTCGTTCCACAGGTGCATGCTGAGTTTCAACGGCGGCAATTGCTTGCGTGTTTCCGGATCGAGTTCGGCCAGCGATGCGATCCGCGCGTGGTCCGGGGCGGATGGCGGTGCGGGCGATGCCGGTGGCGCGGGTGCGGGTGCGGCTGCCACCTCGGCGACGGGCGGCGTTGGCTCCTCGCGCGGGGGTGCCGGTGCGGCCGACGCGGCCGGCGCCGTATTGGCGCTGGGCGCCGGGCCGATGTTCGCGATCGTCGCCGGTGTCGGGCCCGGCATCGGCGGTGGCGTCGGCAATGGCGCGACCTGCGACGGCACCGCTGTGGACGGCGGCGTTTCGACGACTGCGGACGGCGCCGGTGTTGTGGCGGGTGGCGGCACCGCACTCGGGGCAATCGCGATCTGCGGTGTCGTGTCCGATGCCGCCGGACGATCCGCGACCAGCCACAGTGCGGCGAGCAGCGCCAGCGCGCCACCGACGCCGAGCGCCCACAGCGGCCAGGCCGGACGCGCGTGGACCGGTTCGACCGCCTGCGGCATCGCCGCGAACAGGTCCGGTGCTTCGTTGCGACGACGGGCGGCCTCGGATTTGCGCAGCGCATCGAGAATGAAGGACATCGTCAGGGTTCCTGCAGCGGTTGCAGTCGCGGGCCGTCGCCGCCGCGGGCGAGCGCGAACAGGGTGTCGGCATCGAGCCGGCCGTCGCTGCGCAGCCCATTGCGCGCCTGGAACGTGCGCAGCGCGGCCGCGGTGGCTTCGGGGGTCGCAGCGGTGGGCGCGCTCCGCTCCGCACGCAGGCGCCGGTGCAGCCAGTCGCGGGCGGCGATGTCGCCCGCGGCGAGGCGCGTCTCCACGGCGTCCGGCGCGGGCCAGATCGCGAGGAATTCGCCGTTCCACACGCCGCTCAGCGCGACCCGATCCGCATCGAACGTCGCGCCATCGAGCGACAGGCGCACGCGATCCGCGTCGGCGCCCAGCAATCGTGCCCAGGTCGCGCGCGGCTCCGCGCGCAGGCGCAGCAGCACCGGGCGATCGTGGCGCAACAGCCGTTCGAGCGGGGCGCGGCTGCGCAGACAGCGCCAGCCCGGCGCCGGGGTCGGCGGACAGGCATCGGGCGAGGTCGCGCGCAGGGCGGCCGGCGCCCGCCAGGCGCCGACCAGGGGCGCCCATTCGCGGGTGGCGTCCGGCGGTGCGGTCCGCACCCGCTGCAGCAGGCGTTCGCCGTCGAGCACCGCGGGATGCTCCGGCGGCGCGGGGCGGGCGGACGTCGAGGGGGCCACGGTGGTGACGTTGTCGATCGACGGCGCGAGCGGCTCCGGAGCGGGCCGACGGACCAGCGCGAATGCGATCGCCGCCGCGGCGAGGCCCAGCGCGCCCGCGACGATCAGCGGCCGCCGCCACGACCGGCGCAGGCCGCCGGCGGGCGCCAGCGCTTCATCGGCGGCGCGGTCGACGGTCTTCGCGTCGATCGCCAGCAGATCATGCGCGAAGCCGCCGAGCAGGGCGCGTTCGGCGATCACGTTGATCAGGCGCGGCACGCCGCCGCTGCGCCGGTGCAGGCGACGCACCGCGTCGGCAGAGAACGGAAACCGCTTCGCGCCCGCGGTGGTCAGACGATGGCGGAGATAGGCCGCGGTGCCGGCCTCGTCGAGCGGCCGCAGGTGATAGCGCGCGGTGATGCGCTGCGCCAGTTGGCGCAGTTCGGGGCGGGCGAGGGCATCGCGCAGTTCGGGTTGGCCGATCAGGATGATCTGCAGCAGCTTCTGGGTTTCGGTTTCGAGATTGGTCAGCAGGCGGACCTGTTCCAGCGCCTCGGTCGACAGGTTCTGCGCCTCGTCGATGATCAGCACCACGCGTTCGCCCCGGGCATAGGCATCGAGCAGATACGCGCTCAGCGCATCGAACAGCACCTTGCCGCCGGGGCGCGCGGTCGGCGCGGGTTTGCGCGCGCCCTTGCGTTTCGTCGATGCCGCCGGCGACATCGGGGCGCCGACCGGCAGACGCAGTTCCTCGCAGATCGTCTGCAGCAGTTCCACCGGTTCCAGCCGCGGGTTCAGCACCAGCGCGGCCTGGGTGTTGTCGGGCAGCCGGTTCAGCAGCAGCCGGCTGAGCGTGGTCTTGCCGGTGCCCACTTCGCCGGTGAGCTGCACGAAACCGCCGCTGCCGCCCTGCTGGATGCCGTAGAGCAGGTGCGCGAGCGCGTCCCGGTGGTGTTCGCTGAGGAACACGTAATGCGGGTCCGGGGTGATCGAGAACGGCGCCTGTTCGAGGCCGTAGTACTCCAGGTACATGCCGGTGCCGGGTGGACGCGGGGCCGCGGGAAGGGGTGACTAGACTGCCACAGCGGGGGCGCGACGGTCAGCGCGTCGCGGCCGTGTCCGCCGGATCGTCGTCGATGGCCTCGCCGATGACGCGGGCCTCGGTGACCGCCAGCGCCTCGGGATGTTCGATCCGCCGCGGCCGGACCACCAGCGGATACACCAGCACGGTACCGAGGATGATCGCGACGCCGAGATAGAAGGTCGGCGTGAGTTCGTGCTGCTCGCGCAGCAACAGCATGGCCAGGGCGATGGCGTAGACCGGTTCGAGATTGATCGCCAACTGCGCGCCGAACGCGGTGAGATGGCGCAGAGCGATCAGCGACAGCACGAACGGGACGAGCGTGCACGCGATCGCGAGCGCCAGCAGGTACCCGCCGTCGCGCAGGTCGGGAATGACGAAGGGATCGCCGCCGAAGGCCTGCGGCGACAGCAGCCCGGACAACGGGGCCAGCAGGGTCATCGCGGCGACCCCGGCGGCCATCTCCAGCGCGGTCACCGACAGCGCGTCGCTGCGTTCGACCAGACGCTTGTTGAGCGAACCGAAGAAGGAAACGAGCAGCGCGGAGATCGCGCCGACGACGATCCCGGTCTGCATGCCCTGCGGTACGCCGCCGGCGACCAGCGCCACGCCCGGCAGCACCGCGATGCCCAGCCCGACTTCGCGCTTGGACAGCCGCTTGCCGGTCATCCACGGTTCGATCAGCGCGGTGAACACCGTCGCCAGCGCCATGCAGGTCGCGCCGACCGACGCGTTCGAGAGTTTGATCGCGGCGTAGAAGGTGAGCCAATGCAGCGCCACCAGCACGCCGGCCCCGGCATAGGCCCAGCGCAGACGCGCGGACATCGCGCGCAGACCGCGCCAGACCCGTGGCACCAGCAACAACAGCGCCGCCACCAGCAGCATGCGCCACCACACCAGCGGCAGCGCGGGCAGGGTGATCAGTTTGCCCAGGATCGCGGTGAAGCCCCACAGCAGCACGCACAGGTGGATCTGCAGCCAGGCGGTGCGGGCGGAGGCATCGGCGCTCATCGTCGGTTCCTGGCGGAAGGCCGCGCATTATCGCGCTTCGGTGCGGGATGCGCGGCCTGCGGTGTGCGCAGTTCGGCGCTGATCCCGAGCAGCCAGTCCACGAACAGCTTCGCCGCCGGACGCAGCCTGCGGTGCGAGGGATGGACGATGTAGTAACGCCAGCGGGTCGGCAGGCCGGGGCCCGGGAGACGTTCGAGCCGGCCGTCGTCGAGCCAGGGCGAGGCGATGCGTTCCCGCGCCAGCACCGCGCCGAGCCCGTACGCCGCGGCCTCCAGGGCATCGGTGCTGTCGCTGAAGACGAAACGGATGTCCGGCGTCGCGCCATGCACGTCCGCGAAACGGAACCAGTCGGGCCAGCCCTGGCGGGCGAGATCGGACACCAGCGGCAGATGCGCGACATCCGCGGCGGTTCCGGTGCGCCGGACCATGGCCGGCGTCGCCAGCGGAAACAGCGCATCGTCCATCACGTGATGTGCGGTCAGCCCGGGCCAGTGTCCAGGACCGTGGCGCAGGCCGAGGTCGGGGCCGCCGTCGTCGAATCGGGTCAGGGCGATGCCGCTGTCGAATTCGAGCCGGACCTGCGGATGCTGCGCCGCGAACTCCGGCAGCCGCGGCAGCAGCCACGTGTTCAACAACGAGTGCAGGGTCGTGATCCGCACCCGATCGCGATCGTCCGGCGCCGCGCGCAGTCCGCGCAGCGCGCTCTCGACATCGGCCAGCGCGCTGCCGGCGGCGTCCGCCAGTTGCCGGCCTTCTGCGGTGAGATTCACCCCGCGCGCGTGGCGCTGGAACAACACGACGCCGAGCCGGCTTTCGAGTTTGCGCACATGGTGGCTGACCGCGCTCGCGGTCAGATGCAGTTCTTCCGCGGCGTGGGCGAAGTTCTGATGGCGGGCCGCGGCCTCGAACGCGGCCAGCGCCGGCAACAGCTCGGGACGGATGGTCATCAAAGCCTCAAATCAGGTTTGTGTCTGTCCCGGAAAGTATGCGCTTGTGCGGCTTTGGGGTGAATCCATAATGACCCGCACTTTCCGGGTGCCTTCGAGGCCGAAGACGATGCCTGTTCTGCTGCGGTACGCCGCTTTCGCCGAGGTTCCGTCGGGTGGAAATCCTGCCGGTGTGGTGCTGGATGCGGGCGGCCTGAGCGCGCGGCGCATGCAGTCCATCGCGACGGCCGTCGGCTATTCGGAAACCGCTTTCCTGACGCCGATCGATGCGGTGCGCCATCGCGTCCGCTACTTCAGCCCCGAAGCGGAAGTCCCGTTCTGCGGACACGCGACGATCGCGAGCGCGGTGGCGCTGTTCCGCGAAAAACAGCTGCGATCGACGGTGTTCGAGACCGGCGTCGGCGAGGTGCCTGTCCTGGTGTCCGACGACGGCGACGTACCGATCGCGACGCTGACCAGCGTGGTTCCGCACGTCGAGACGGCATCGCCGGAACTGCTGGCCGAAGCGCTCGCCGCCCTGGGCTGGCGCGAGGACGCGCTCGATCCCGCGCTGCCGGTGCGCGTCGCCTTCGCAGGCGCCCGGCATCTGGTGCTCGCCGCCGCGACGCGCGACCGGCTGCGCGCACTGGACTACGACTTCGCACGACTCCGGACCGCGATGCTCGCGCACGACCTGACCACGATCGCCCTGGTCTGGCGCGAGACGCAAACGGTATTTCATGCACGCAATCCCTTCCCGGTCGGCGGCGTGATCGAGGACCCGGCCACCGGCGCGGCGGCGGCCGCGTTCGGCGCGTATTTGCGCGCGCTGGATCTGGTGCCGACGCCGGTGGACATCGTCGTGCTGCAGGGTGAGGACATGGGCCGTCCCGGCCGGTTGGCGGTCGGCATCGATGCCGATCCCGCATCCGGCATCCGTGTCGGTGGCACCGCGGTGCCGATCGCTTCCGCCGAATCCGTATCCGTATCGGCCTGCGAGGCGGAGGGATCGGCATGCGCGCCGTGACCTCCCTGCCGTTCCTGTCACCGCCGCATGCGATCGCGATCGACGATGTGCCGATGGTCGCGATCGGCACCGGCTGCGTGCGTCGCGACCTGCCGGCGCCGCCCGGCGCACGCGCCTGGCTCATCGAGATGGCGCCCGGCAGCGTCTGGCCGCGGATCGAACGTCACGACACCGGCGAAGCGTATTTCGTCCTCGACGGCGAAGTGATCGAAGGCGACACCCGCCATGCCGCCGGTACCCAGGTGGTGTTCGCGCCGGGCAGCCGGCATCGCCCGCGCAGCGATATCGGTGCCCGTCTGTTCGGATTCCATCTCGTGGCCGACGCATTCCTCGGTGCCGGCGGCGATCCATCGCTGCTCTCGGGTCAACTGCACGTCCAACAGGGCTGATCCCGTCGCCCCTTCACCTGTTTCCGGAACCGTCCCGCCATGAACTCCGTCGCATCCGATGCCATCCTGCCCGTGCGTGCCACGCCCGTCTGGCTCACGCCGCTCGAACTCGGCCTGCTCGGTGCGATCTGGGGTGCGTCCTTCATGTTCATGCGCGTGGCCGCGCCGGAGTTCGGTTCGACCCCGCTGGTCGCGATCCGGCTCGGGCTCGGCGCGTTGATCCTGCTGCCGTTCCTGTGGCGCGAACGCCGCGCGTTCTCCGCAGCGCTGTGGCCGCGGCTGGCGCTGATCGGCGCGGTGAATTCGGCGATTCCGTTCACCCTGTTCGCCTGGGCCGCGCAGCGCGCGCCCGCGGGTGTCGGCGCGATCACCAATTCGATGGCGGTGCTGTTCGTCGCCCTGATCGCGTTCCTGTTCTACGGCGAGAAGATCGGCGCGCGCCGCGCGATCGCGCTGGTCGCGGGCTTCGCCGGCGTCGTCGTGCTGGCCAGCGGCAAGGTCGGAGGCGCCAGCATCGGCCTGCCGGTGGCGGCGGGGACCACCGCCGCGTTCCTGTACGGCATCGGCGCGAATCTGGTGAAGCGGCACCTCGCCGGACTGCCGGCGACCGCGGTGGCCGCGGCCACGTTGACCTGCGCCGCCCTGCTCAGCGCGCCGTTCGCGATCGCGCACTGGCCGACGCATGCGGTCTCGACGCGATCCTGGGCCGCGGTCGTCGCGCTGGGCGTGCTCTGCACCGGCATCGCCTTCGTCATGTACTACCGGCTGATCGCGCGCATCGGCGCGCCGCGCGCCGCCACCGCGACCTATCTGGTGCCCCTGTTCGGCGTGGGTTGGGCGTGGCTGCTGCTCGACGAGCCGCTGACGCTCGCGATGGCCATCGCCGGCGCGCTGATCCTGGGCAGCGTGATGCTCAGCCAGCGCCGATAGATCAAGGGGCGTCGCCCGGCCGCGACCCGAAGGCCGCGCCACCGGCGATCACGGTTGGGCGGCCGCCTGCATGCCGAGCCGTCTCGGCACGCCGTCCTCGTCGAGCAGACGTTCGATCCGCGCGAATACCTCGGCGCGGGAGAACGGCTTCTTCATGAAGTCGTCGGCGCCGATACGCTGGACGTAGAACTGTTCGGTGGCCTGTATGTTGCCGCTGATCATGATGATCGGCACGGTCTTGGTCGCCGGTTCCCGGCGCAGCGCGCGCAGGGCGGCGAAGCCATCCATGCCCGGCAGCACGATGTCGAGGAAGATCAGATCCGGCACCAGATCGCGGGTCAGCTCCAGCGCTTCCTCCGCGGTGTAGGCCTCGAGGGTCTGGTAGCCGTTCTGTTGCAGCATCTTGCGCAGGACGGCCACGATGGTGGTGGAGTCGTCGACGATCAGCACCCGGGGGCCGGACCGGACATTGGTCCGCGTCTTTTCCCGGCGCTCGGGCCCGTCGTAGCCATCGTCGATCGGCGGCGGCGCGATTGCGGCTTCGGCCAGCTCCTCCGGCGTGACGGTCTCGGCCAGGGCGTCGAGCTCTTCGGGCGTCGGCGTCGGCGGTCGCGGTGGTCGCGGCAGGGCCACGGGGGCGGACGCCGCCGCGGGTGCATCGCGCCCGCGCAGGTTGTCGCGCCAACGTTTGACGGAATCGAAAATGCTCACGCGCTGTACCCCTTGGCCGGATCTGGATGTCGCTCCGGATGTCGTCTTTCCGGATGTCGCTTCTGGAGAACTTCCCCGCGGAGACATCCCTTTCGCAAACGACATTCCCTGCCGGGGGCGGACGCCGGAAGCATAACGAGCCTCCGCGTGAGGGCCAAGCGGTCCGGCGATGCCGGACCGCGAGCGGGTGGAGACCCCGGCGTGGGGGCCGGTGCGGGCCGCCACCGGGGGGGCCCCGCCACCGCACCATGGTCGGGTGGTCCCCCAAACAACCGC
>JAYRTK010000054.1:0-14508 GCA_041919595.1 Lysobacteraceae bacterium | reverse complement strand
CTTCCTTTTTCATCATGCCCTCGTCGGTAGGTTTCGGTAGTGCGTGCTCGTCAGGCGTTGGTGGCGGGTATGGCGGACAGATCCAGATCGTTCACGTCGACCTCGCCGGTCATCAGCTTGTGCAGCAGGGTGCGGAACAGTTCTTCCAGTACCGCGCGCTTGCGCTTGTGCAGGTCGATCTTGCAGTCGATGGCTTCGAGGATTTCTACAATCTCCCGCTGCTCTTCTTCTGTGACAGGCAAGGGCAGAGGCAGGGAATCAATCGTTCCCGTGTTAAGGTTGTACTTGCCATCTGCGGCAGGGGTCGCGCGCCCTGCTACAAGCTCCGTTCCAAGATCAGAGGCGTAAAAATAGGCCACAAATTTCGGGTTGATGTGCTTCTTCAGGCGTGCTCGTATCAGATACGAGGCAAAAAGTGCGTCCTTCGGGCTGCTGTTGTATACAGCGCAGGAGCCGAGTCTATCCAAAACGCCGTTCGTTCGGATAAACAAGAGATCGCCTTTTTGAAGCAGATATTTTTCTGCTTCTTCTGGCTGAAGGCCGCAGTACTTCAGTATTTCGGGGTTGACCCGTCCCGGTTCGATGTTAGGAATACGAAGCACGGGATATCGCTGCTGCTCAGCAGTGCAGTGAATCGAAGTGCCATATTGCAGCCATTCCCGTGCTTCCTTGAAGTCCACGAGATTCCAGGATTCTGGAATAGCGCCAATCTCGCTGTCCTTCTGCACCTCGCCGCGCAGCCCGCGCGTGAAGAGTTCGCGCATGGCGGCGCTTTTCAAGGATGCCAGTGTCTCTTCGCTTTCCTCGCATGCGTTCAGAAGGTCGTGGATAGTCCAGAGCGCTGTGGCAAATTTCGCTTGTTGCGTCTCATCAAGCTGCGGCGCTTCAAAGTTGGAAATATGCGACCACGATGTCCTCGGGTGATGCGCTCCAGTCACGCCAGCCATCGCATGTTCGATAAATTCATGCGCATGGACGACGCACGCAAGGAAGTCTGGTCGGACTTTCGGTTTTGCTCTCAATACGAGTAGTTCTGTTGTACAGATTCCGTCCTGATCCGCAAGAACGGACTTGTCCAGATAGGGGCGCAATTTGCCGTAAAGAACATCATTTCTCTTGAACGCAAATTTATGGCTTTGCACGTCGGCAGCCTTGCCGTAGCCGATCGCCCGCATCCGTCCCGACGCGAGATGCTCCAGGCCAAGATAGTGCGCATCCGGTCGGACTTGATTAGGCGAGACTTGCGCGCTGATCAAGTCGCACAAGCTACCGAGCCGGATCGTTGTGGCCTGTGAACTCATGCGAATTTCCCGAGTTTCGCCAAGACGATTTCAAGCTTCTTGTCGAGGTCTCGTTCCGCTGAGTTCAGTGCAGTGTATTGGTCAATCAGGGATTTGAGCGACGCCGTTTCGCCTGCATCCTCTCCCGTGACCCACCGACTCGGGCTGAGGTTGTAATCCGCTTCCCGTGCCTGCGCCTGATCGATCACCACTAGTTCGCCGTCGATCGCCTCGCCCTTGCGATACGCTTCAGCAATTGAGCGAAGTTCGTCGGCCGGAAGATAGTTTTTTGGTTTCCTCTTGATGAACCGACGACTGAGGTTGTACAGCGTAATCTTGCCCTTTCGCTTTGCCGGCTTGCGCCTATTGATCAGAATGACGACTCCCGGACCGGTCATGTTGTAAAACAAGTTTTCTGGCAGCAGGATCACGCCATCGATCAGGTCTTGTTCCACAAACCAGCGGCGGATGTTGCGTTCCTTGTCGTCGTTCTTGCTGCCGGAGCCGCGCGTCACCGCGCCGGTGTCCAGCACCACGGCGGCGCGGCCGTGGTCGTTCAAGGTAGCGATGGTGTGCTGCAGCCACGCCCAATCGCCCTTGCCGCTGGTGATGCCGCCGGTGGTGCGGAAGCGGTCGAAGGGGTCATTGGCGAACAGATCGGGCTGGAACGACTGGTTCCACATCGGGTTCGCCACCACGATGTCGTGGCCGCTCAGCTTGCCGCTCGCATCGCGGAACTTGGGGTTGATCATGGTGTCGCCGCGCGCCAGTTCCACGCTCATGTCGTGGATGATCGCGTTCATCTGCGCCACGGCGTAGCTTTCGGCCTGCAGTTCCTGCCCGGAGAGCTTGAGCGGGATCTTGCTGGTGGGGTCGAGTTCGCGCGCCACCAATTGCAGTTTGATCAGCAAGCCGGCGGAGCCGCAGGCGTAGTCGTGGCAGGTTTCGCCCGGCTTGGGGCGCATCAGGTAGGCGATCAGCATGCCGACTTCGGTCGGGGTGAAGAACTCGCCCGCGCTTTGGCCCGAGCCTTCGGCGAACTTGCGCAGCATGTATTCGTAGGCGCGGCCCAGGTGGTCGGGCTGCACATCGGCCAGACCCAGACGATTGCGCGGGTCGGAAAACACTTCCACCACGCCGCGCAGCTTGGCGGGGTTGATGTCGCGTTCGCCGTTGCGCTCGGCGCCGAAGTCGACCACGTCGATGACGCCGGACAGCGACGGGTTGTGTTTGACCACTGCGCGCACGGCCTTGGTCAGATGTTCGCCGATGTCCTTGGGTGCGGTGGGACGGCCTTTCTCGTCGCGCGGCCAGTCGTAGGCATCGCGCCCGCTGATCACGCCCCAGCGCGCTTCGGGCGGCAGGTAGAAGCGCAGCAGGGAATGATCGGATTCGACGATTTCCAGCGCGGCGGCCTTGTCGCCGTAATCCTCGGCCAGGCGCGCGATTTCGTCGTCGAAGACATCGGACAGGCGCTTGAGGAACAGCAGCGGCAGCAGGTAGTCCTTGAACTTGGCGGCGTCCTTCTCGCCGCGGATCGAACAGGCCGCGTCCCATAGCATCTGTTCCATCGTTTTGGTCGAGGGCAGCGCCGACATTGCGCGGCCCTTGCGGCGGCCGGGGGCGGCTTCGGTCGGGGCCTTGGCGGGCTCGCCGTCGCCCGTAAGCCCGGCGTCCTTGGCCAGGGCCTCGATCGCGGCCATCGGCCCGCGCTGCGGCTTGGTGCCGCCGGATTCCCAGCGGTTGACGGTGGCAAAGGACACGCCCAGGCGGGCGCCGAGCTGTTCCTGGGTCAGGTCGAGTTTGGCGCGCAGGGTGCGCAGGAGGGTGGGGAGGTCGTCGGATAGAGTCGTCATGCTTGCGATGTTTGATATAAAACATCGCGAAGTCAAGAGCCGCCGGTCGGGCGTCAGGCTTTCCGCTTGATCGGGACCACTTGGGCGGGATCGCGGCGCAGCGTGTCCAGGTAGTCGGCCCAGCCCTGCATGACCTCCCGGCGCTGGTCGTCGAAGGTGGTGCGGTCATAGGCCTTTTGCACGTCGCCTTTCTTGGCGTGGGCGAGCTGGGCTTCCAGGACATCGATATCCACGCCCAGGCGCTCGCGGGCCATCGTCCGCAGGGTGCCGCGGAAACCGTGGGTGGCGTGTTTGCCTTGATAGCCCAGGTCGCGCAGGGCCTTGCTGAGGGCGTCGCGGTGCAGGTGCGGGGTTTTCTGGCGGGCAGGGGACGGGAAGACGAACTCGCCGTCGCCTGTCATCGCCTGCAGGTCCCGCAGCAGTGCGATGGCTTGCTTGGGCAGCGGGACCACGTGGTCGTTGCCCATCTTCATCAGGCTGCCCGGGACGTGCCACTCGGCGGCGTCCAGGTCGATATGGGCCCAGCGCGCCGAGGCGATGATGGCGGGGCGCATAGCGGTCAGGGAGGCCAATTGCAGCGCGGCACGGGTCAATGGCGAGCCGTAGCCGTCGATCGCGCGCAGCAGGCCGGCCAGCTCGCCGGGCTTGGTCACGGCCGCGATATGGCCCTTGTCGAAGGTCGGGATCACACCGCGCAGGGACAGCAGCTTGCCGTCGTCGCGCAGTCCTTCCTTGATGGCGTAATCCACGATGCCGGCGAGGTACTGCCGGGCCTTGGCGGCCAAGTGCGGGGCACGCTCGGCGATGTCGCGCAGGGCGCGGGTGCAGTCCTTGGTCGCCAGGTCGGCGATCGAGTGCCGGCGCAGGGCGGGGATCAGATCGCTTTCCACGACGAGTTCGGCCTTGCGATAGGTCTCGGTGCCGACGCTGCGTTTCTTGAAGGCCAGCCACTCGCGGGCGACGGTGGGGAACATGCCCCGTTCCTTGCGCTTACGCGACTCGGCGTCGCCCCGGCGCTTGTCCATCGGGTTGATGCCATCGGCCAGCAGCCGGCGGGCGTCGTCACGCTTCTGGCGGGCTTTCTCCAGCGTGACGATGGGATATGCACCCAAGGCCAGCATCTTCGCCCGGCCGCCGTAGCGATAGCGGAACCGCCACAGTTTGGATTCGCGCGTTCCGATCGGTGCGACTTCGATGCACAGCCCGAACGCATCGGCGACCCGGTAGAGCTTGGCTTTCGGCTTGAGTGCGCGAATTGCGGCATCCGTGAGCATGGCGTCATGTCCGGCGATATTTTCTACTCACAAAACTACTCGCGAGCCGATCCGGATGCAAGCGGATGACATCGGACGCCGACGGACGGTCAGGCAACAAAAAACCCCGCTTTCGCGGGGTTTTCGGTGTCGCCTGCGGACATGGTGGGATGTCTGCGGACTTATGTATGGTGCCCAGGAGAGGACTCGAACCTCCACGGTTTTACCCGCTAGTACCTGAAACTAGTGCGTCTACCAATTCCGCCACCTGGGCAGGTGGGCGCGTATGTTGCGTTGCGGCGCGCGCGATGTCAACGGGCCTCGCGCATTCCGTTCGCGGCCATGGGGCGGTCGGCGCTGGTGCAGGGCCGTGCGTCGCCGCCGGGCGTATACTGGTCGGCGATGTCAAACACAACCAAGAAGCGTTCCGGCCCCCGCGCCACACGCGCCACGCGGCAGATCGCCGCCGGTGCCCCTCCGAAATCCGCCTCCCGCGACGATATGCGCGCCGCCGCGACACCGGGCAAGGCGCCCGGGAGTCCCGGGAAGGCCGCCGGCAAACCCGCCGGCAAACCCTCGACACCCGGTCGATCCACCTCCAACACCTCGCGCGGCAAGTCCGGCAAGTCCGGCAAGTCCGGCAAGTCCGGCAAGTCCGGCAAGTCCGGCAAGTCCGCGCCCTGGCTGCCCGAGACGTTCGTCGGGCCGCCGCAACGCCGCACCGCGAAACCCGCTGCCGCCGCGGCGGCGTCGGTGCAGGACCCCTTCGCCGCGCGCGAGGCCGCGCGCTACGCCGATCCCATCCCCAGCCGCGAGGCGATCCTGCGCCTGCTGGCGGAGGGCGGGGGACCGCTGTCGGCCGACGCGCTCGCGGCGCATCTCGACCTCGCGACGCCCGAGCGCCGCGAAGCGCTGGGCAAACGGCTCGCGGCGATGCTGCGCGACGGCCAACTGCTGCAGAACCGCCGCGGCGGTTTCGCGCCGGCGGAACGGCTCGATCTGATTCCCGGCACCATCATCGCCAACCCCGACGGGTTCGGTTTCCTGCGCCCGGATACCGGCCCCGGCGACGATCTGTTCCTGCCGCCGCTGGAAATGCGCAAGGTGCTGCACGGTGACCGGGTCATGGCCAGCGTGACCGGCATCGATCGTCGCGGCCGCCGCGAGGGCGCGATCGTCGAGGTGCTCGAACGCCGTCTCAACCGCCTGATCGGCCGGTTCACGGTCGAGGCGGGCATCAGTTATGTCGTGCCCGATGACGCCCGCATCCAGCGCAACGTGCAGATCCCCGTCGATGCCCGGATGGAGGCGCGCAACGGCCAGCTCGTGGTCTGCGAGATCGTGCATGCGCCCGACGCCTACCGGCCGCCGATCGGCCGCGTGCTGACGGTGCTCGGCGACCGGCTGACGCCGTCGCTGGTGGTCGAGGCGGCGATCCATGGCCACGATCTGCCGCACGAATTCCCGCCGGCGGTGCTGGCCGAGGCCGTCGCGGTGCCCCTGGCCGTCACCGATGCCGACATCGCCGGTCGCGTTGATCTGCGCGCGTTGCCGCTGGTCACCATCGACGGCGAGGATGCCAAGGACTTCGACGATGCGGTCTGGTGCGAACCCAACCGCAACGGTTTCCGCCTGATCGTCGCCATCGCCGATGTCTCGCATTACGTGCGCCCGGGCGCACCGCTCGATGGCGAAGCCCAGAATCGCGCGACCTCGGTGTACTTCCCCGGGTTCGTGGTGCCGATGCTGCCGGAGACGCTGTCCAACGGCATCTGCTCGCTGAATCCGAAGGTCGACCGGCTGTGTTTCGTCTGCGACATGCAGGTGGATTTCGATGGCGAAGTGACGAAGTCGAAGTTCTACGAAGCGGTGATGCATTCGCATGCGCGTCTGACCTACACCCAGGTGTGGCAGGCGGTGGGTGCGGGCGATGCGGAGGCGATCGCGAGGATCGGTTCGCTGCTGCCGCAGGTGCAGCGTCTGCATGCGCTGTATCAGGTGCTCGCGAAGGCGCGTCGCGTCCGCGGTGCGATCGAGTTCGAGAGCAGCGAAGTGCGTTTCGTGCTCGGCCCGCAGGGTGAGGTGGTGCAGGCCGGCATGCTCCAGCGCAATGACGCGCACAAGCTGATCGAGGAATGCATGATCGCGGCCAATGTCGAGGCCGCGCGCTTCCTGCTGAAGAAGAAGGTGCCGGCGCCGTATCGCATCCACGAGAAGCCGCCGGAGAGCAAGTACGCCGATCTGCTCGAATTCCTCAAGGAGTTCAAGCTGCGGATGCCGGCGTGGGCGGTGGTGGAGCCGCGCGATTTCACCGCGCTGCTGGGCCGGATCCGCGACCGCGCCGATGTCGCGCTGCTGGAGTCGGTGCTGTTGCGGACCCAATCGCTGGCGGTGTATTCGCCGGACAACGCCGGGCATTTCGGCCTGGCGCTGGAGGCCTACGCCCACTTCACCTCGCCGATCCGGCGTTATCCGGATCTGCTGGTGCATCGCGCCATCAAGCATGCGCTGAGCGGCGAGAAACCGGCCGCGTTCGCCTATTCGGCGAACGGCATGGCCGCGCTGGCCCTGCAGTGCTCGGAGCGCGAGCGCCGTGCCGACGAGGCCGAGCGCGAGGTCGACGAGCGCTACCGTGCGGCGTGGATGGAGAAACACGTCGGTGGCGAGTTCGACGGCACCATCAGCGGCGTGACCAGTTTCGGCCTGTTCGTCGAGCTCGACGAATCCAAGGTCAACGGTCTGATCCACGTCACCCAGTTGCCGCACGATTTCTACCACTTCGACCCGATCCGCAAGACCCTGAGCGGCGAACGCGTCGGCCGCGTCTTCCGCCTGGGGGATCGCGTGCGCATCGTCGTGCTCAAGGCCAGCCTCGAGGAACGCAAGATCGATTTCCGCCTCGCCGAAGCGCGCGGTGTGAAGCCCTTGCCGCCACGCGGGCAGCCGGCGAAGCGGCAGAAGCAGAAATACTGAACGCAGGGCGGGTCCTGGCCCGCCATTGCGACCGACGAGATCGGCGGGTCTTGACCCGCCCTACGACGCTCGTTCGATCGACGCCACCGCGCCGCGGCCGGCGATCATTCCGCTGGCGAAGCAGGCGGTGAGCAGGTAGCCGCCGGTCGGGGCTTCCCAGTCGAGCATTTCGCCCGCGCAGAACACGCCGGGCATCGTCTTCAGTTGCAGTGTGTCGTCGAGCGTTTCCAGGCGCACGCCGCCGGCGCTGCTGATGGCTTCGGCGATCGGCCGCGATGCCTTCAACCGCAGCGGCAGGCGCTTGATCGCGTCGGCGACGGCATCGGCGTGCTGCATCGCTTCGCGCGGCAGGGTTTCGAACAGCAGCGCGGTCTTGGCCGCATCCAGTCCGGTCTGCCGGCGCAGGTGTTCGCCGAGACTGCGTTTGCCGCGCGGTTTCGCGAGCGCTTCGCGCAGCCGCGCGACATCGCGTCCCGGGGCGAGGTCCAGCCACAGCATCGCCTCGCCGTCGCGCGCGATGGTGTCGCGCAGGTCGGCCGAAATCGCGTAGATCGCGCTGCCCTCGATGCCGGTCGCGGTCAGCACGCATTCGCCCTGCAGCGACTGTTCGACGCCGTCGAGGTCGCGCCAGCGCAGCACCACGGGTTTCAGCGGCGCACCAGCATGTTTCTCCGCCAGCATCGCGCTCCAGCCGATATCGAAACCGCAGTTCGACGGTCGCAGCGGCGCGAGGTCGATGCCGCGCGCGGACAGCAGCGACACCCAGCCGCCGTCGGATCCCAATTCGGGCCAACTGGCGCCGCCCAGCGCGAGCACGGTCGCGTCCGCGCGCACGCAGCGCTCGCCGTCGGGCGCCGCGAAGCGCAGGGCGCCGTCGTCGTTCCAGCCTTGCCAGCGGTGATGGACGTGAAAATGCACGCCGGATTCGCGCAGACGGCGCACCCAGCCGCGCAGCAGGGGCGCGGCCTTGCGGTCCGTCGGGAACACGCGGCCGGAGCTGCCGACATAGGTGTCCACGCCGAGTCCGCGGGCCCAACCGCGCAGCGCCTCGCCGTCGAAGACATCGAGCCAGCGTGCGATCTCCGGCGCGCGTTCGCGATAGCGTGCGTCGAACGCAGGACGCGCTTCGCCGTGGGTGAGGTTGAGCCCGCCCTTGCCGGCGATCAGGAACTTGCGTCCGACCGAGCCCTTGGCCTCGAACAGATCGACCCGGTACCCGGCCGCGATCGCGACCTCGGCCGCCATCAACCCGGCGGGACCGCCGCCGACGATGGCGATCTGCGTGCGTTCGGGGGCGGTGGCGGACATGGTGGCGGAGCGGCGGAATCGGGCAAGGCGGGGCGCGGATGATAGCGCGGCCGCCCGGACGAGCCCGGAGCCGGCGGCGATCCGGCACAATAGCCGGATGACGAAGACATCCCCATGGATCGCCGGCATCAATGCCGTGGCCGCCGCGGTCGAGCACGATGCCGACCATGTCCGCGAAGTGCTGATCGAGGCCGGCGCCAAGAATCCGCGCCTCACCGAGATCGAGGAGAACGCCCGCCGCAAGGACATCGACGTGCGCCGGGTCGCGACCAACGCGCTGGATGGCGTCGCCGGCGGCCTGCGCCACCAGGGCGTGGTCGCGCGCTATGCCGCCGCGAAGACCTGGAACGAGGACGATCTGCCGGCGCTGATCGAAGCCGCCGACGGCAAGGCGCTACTGCTGGTGCTCGACGGCGTGCAGGATCCGCACAATCTCGGCGCCTGCCTGCGCAGCGCGGCGGCGGCCGGCGTCACCGCGGTGGTGATTCCCAAGGACAAGGCGGTGCAGGTCAACGCGACCGTGCGCAAGACCTCCGCCGGCGCCGCCGACAGCGTGCCGGTGGTGCGGGTGACGAATCTGGCCCGCGCGATGCGCGACATCCAGCAACTCGGCGTGTGGATCTACGGCCTTGCCGGCGAAGCTTCGGCGTCGCTCTATTCGGTCGATCTGCGCGGCAACGTCGCGCTGGCGCTGGGTGGCGAAGCCGATGGTCTGCGCCGATTGACCCGCGAGCACTGCGACGGGCTGGTGACGATCCCGATGCCGGGCCTCGCGACATCCCCCGGCGTGGAAAGCCTCAACGTGTCCGTCGCCAGCGGTGTGGCGTTGTTCGAAGCGGTGCGACAGCGGGTGGCGACATGAACCCGCGCGCTGTCGCGGTCCTGTGGTTGCTGGCGGCGGTCGCCGCGGGCGGTGCCCGGGCTTCGTGGCACGAGGCCTGCGAACTCGAAGGCGAGGTGCTGGCGGCCGGGCGTGATCGCGACAGCGGAGCCGGGGCCTATCGGGTCGAGGTGCGGATCGACGATGCCGCGCCGACACCGCGCGAGGACGGGGACACCGACTGTCGGGAATACATGGGCATGACCGTGGACGCGGTGGTCGTGTTTCCGCGCGCCCGGGTGCCTGCGCCCGGACATCTGCTGCGCTTCCAGCGCATCGCCGTCGATGGCGTCGATGCACAGGGCGGCCACGCCGGCACCACGGTGCGCACCCGCTTCCGTGCGCTGGACACGACGCCGCCGGCGCAACGGTCGGACGACGAATGACGCTCGCCTGGTACGACCTCGTCGGTCTGCTCGGCAGCGCGCTGGTGGTCGGCAGCTATTTCCTGATGCAGAGCGGGCGGCTGCCCGGTACCGGACTGCCGTACCAGCTCATCAATATCGCCGGATCCAGCTGCATCCTGATTTCGCTGTTCGGCGGATTCAATCTCTCGGTCGCGCTGCTGCAATGCACCTGGATCGCGATCAGCGTGTACGGGATCGTGCGTGGCGTGCGTCGCCGCGACGTGGTGTCGTCCTCCGGATCCCCGCCCGGCTGATGTCGTCGTTGGGGCGGGTCACGTCGCGCGGTCCGACGACGACGCCGGCCACCTGTACATCGCTACAGACGGCGCCGATTCGATGCGATGCGCCCGGGCACCGTGCTGATGACCGGTGCGGCTCATGGGGCGGATGCGAGTAACGGTCGCGCCGGCGATCGCGTCGGCGGGTCAACCCAGCCGTGGCCAGCTGTTCGCGATCTTGCAGAACAGTTCCGCGGTGCGTTCGGTGTCGTAGACCGCCGAATGCGCTTCCTCGCCGTTCCACGACAGTCCGGCGGCCATGACCGCGCGGGCGAGGACGGTCTGTCCGTAGGCGACCCCGGCCAGGGTGACGGTGTCGAACACGCTGAAGGGATGGAACGGATTGCGCTTGTGCTGGGTGCGCGCGACCGCGGCATTGAGGAAATTCAGATCGAAGTGCGCGTTGTGTCCGACCAGGATCGCGCGCTGGCAGTCGTGCCTGCGGACTGCCGCGCGCACGGCGGCGAAGACGTGATCCAGCGCGTCGCGTTCGGGCTTGGCGAGGCGGAACGGATGATCGAGATCGATGCCGGTGACCTGCAGCGATTTCGGGTCGATCTCGGTACCGGGGGCGGGGATCAGGTGGGCGCTGGCGGTTTCGCCGGGCACCAGGCGGCCGTCCTCGTCGAGATCGATCGGGACGACCGCGATCTCGAGCAGCGCGTGCCGGTTCCAGTCGAAGCCGCCGGTTTCCACGTCCACCACCACCGGCAGATAGCCCCGGAAGCGTTCGGACATCCTGCGGAGGGCGGGGGCGGCAGTGGCTTCGCTCATGCGGCAAGCCTAACAGACCGGACCCCCGGCTCCGGTCTGCCGGAGGTCAGTCTTGCCGGGTCCCGGAAATCGTGCCTTCGGCGCGCATCGTCGCCAGCATGGCCGCGCCGTCGGCGACGAACGCCTCGACATCGGCCGCGCCGGCTTCGGCCGCGAGTGCCCGCAGTTGTGCGCGGCCATCGAGTTCGGGCGCCTCCTCCAGTCGCTGGAGCAGGCGGAACGACAGCGGGGTCAGGGCATGGAAGGTCACCGCGCCGTCGGGTTCGCGCCGCAGCATGAGCAGGGTCGGCGCGTCCGGCGGCGTCTCCGGACGGTGATCGGGACCGATCCGGTGCACCGGCCAGAGGTAGGCCAGCGGCCAGGCCAGCGGCGAGACCAGCGGGCGTCCTTCGAGCAGGTCGCCATCGGGATCGTGGGCGATATCGTCGACCCGCGCGTCGCTGATCTGCAGCGCCAGTTCGACCCATTCGTAATGCGCCAGCTCGCGCAGCCACGGCGGATCTTCGTGGCCGCCTGCGGCCTCCTGATGACGCTCGTCGAGATAGCGCATGAATTCCCGCGCTAGTTCGGTGAACAGCGGCGTCTGGCAATCGTGATCGCGCAGGAAGCCGCGGATCATCGCGTGCCAGCCGTCGTCGCCGAGGATGCGGCGGATCACCGGAAAATTGCCCGCGAGCATGCTGTCGACGTTGTTGAAGAACAGGTCGCGGTAGATCTTCAGCCGGCGTTCCTCGATCCCGGGCGGGGGCGGAACGCGTTCCGGGTCGCGGATGTGCGCGGCCAGTGCGTCCTGTTCGATCGCGGGCCCGCGCCCGGCTTCAGGCGGCATGACGGCGTTCCTGCCCGGGCGCTGCGGCGATGCGGCGGCGGACCTGTCCCAGTTCGTCGAGCAGATCCTCGAACGGCGGCAGGTTGAAATCGCGTTCGAGCAGGGTCGGCCGTGGCCCGAAGCGACGATAGGCCTCTTCGAGCAGGCCCCAGACCTGCGCGTTCACGGCGGCGCCGTGGGTGTCGATCTTCAGATCCTCGGCTTCGTCGTAGTGGCCGGCGACGTGGAGGTAGGCGATGCGCTCGCCCGGGAGCGCGGCCAGGAACTCGGAGGCGTCGTAGCGGTGGTTGGTCGCGTTGACGATGACGTTGTTCACGTCGAGCAGCAGCAGGCAGTCGGCTTCGGCCAGCACCGCGTTGATGAAATCGATCTCGCGCATCGGCGGCTGCGCACCGGACAGCGGCAGCGAGGCGTAGTAGGAGATGTTCTCGATCGCGATCTTCTGCCCGAGGAGGTCCTGCACCCGGCGGATGCGCGCGGCGGCGTGGCGCACGGATTCGTCGCTGAAGGGCAGCGGCAGCAGGTCGTAGAGCTGGCCCCGGCTGTCGCCGCAGGCGCTGAGGTGTTCGCTGTACAGCGGGCAGCGATGCGTCTCCATGAACCGGCGTACCTTGACCAGAAAGGTCTCGTCCAGCGGAGCGGGACCGCCGACCGACAGCGACAGTCCGTGGCAGACCACCGGATAGCGGGCGGCGAGATCGGCGAAGCCATCGCCGAGCGCGCCGCCGACACCGATCCAGTTTTCGGGCGCGACCTCGAGGAAGTCGAAATCGCCGACGGCGGCCGCGCGCATCGCCGGCAACAGCGGGCGGCGCAGACCGAGTCCGGCGGCGCGTTCGGGGAGCGGTGCGGGAGACGTCATCGCGATCGTGTCGGAGGGCCGCCTGCCGGGGCGACAGGCTGGAGGAAGCGGGGAGAGACCGGTCCGGTCTCCGGAAACGAAGGGCGGCCGCCCAGCGGCCGCCCGGAAGCGGAGGCCCGCGCCCCACGGGTCGCCCGCGTCGGCGCCCACACCACGCCCCCCCCCACCTGCCCACCCCCCACATGCCGTCGGTCGGCTTCTTGTCGCCGCCGCACTTGCCCTCGGCGCCCTTGTCGCCGCCGCACTTGCCTTCCCCACACTTGCCTTCACCGCACTTGCCTTCACCGCACTTGCCTTCGTGCGCGGCCTTCATTTCGTCGCGGCTGATGAAGCCGTCCTTGTTGCCGTCGTGCTTGGCGAAGTTGCCGCCGCCGTTCTTGTGCGCGGCGTCGTATTCGGCCTTCGAGATCTTGCCGTCCTTGTTGGTGTCCATCATGTCGAAACCGCACTTGCCTTCACCGCACTTGCCTTCGGCGGCCTTGTCGCCGCCGCACTTGCCTTCCGTGGGCTTGCTGCCGCCACAGCTGCCTTCCGCGGGCTTGCTGCCGCCGCAGCTGCCTTCGGCGGCCTTGGCATCGACCAGGGCATCGGTGCCGAGCTGGTAGCCCTGGCTCAGATGGGTCGAAGCGAACGCCGAGCCGGCGAGCAGCAGGCCACCGGCGAGGGCGGTGGAAACGGCGAGGGCGACGGGCTTCTTGTTGCTGGACATGAGGGAATCACTCCTGTTGGTGGGTGTTGAACCGGCGGACCGGGAACGCATGGATGGGGGAGACGGGTGGATGGGGTGGCTGGACGGAAGCCCGGGGGATGGGCGGGCGCCGACCGTGAACACGGGGATCGGAATACTAACCCTGCGCCGGCTGCGCCTGCAGCGGGCCGTCGTCGTCGGGAGTCAGATACTGTCTCGCGAGACTGCGCGCCCGATGGATACGCGCCTTGGCGGCTTCCGGATGCAGCGTGAGCGCGGTCGCGATTTCGGCGATGCTGCGGCCTTCCAGATCGCGCATCAGGATCACCTCCCGGTAGTGCGAGGGGAGGGCGGCGAGCGCATTGGCGACATCGCGGACCAGTCCGGTCGGGGCCGGATAGTGCGGGCCTTCCAGTTCCTCCAGATCGGCCGGTTGCATCAGCAGGTGGCGCGTGGCGCGCTTCATCCGGTTGCATTCGCGCTTGACGATGCGGAACAGCCACGAGGTATAGGCGTCGAGCTCGCGCAGCATCGCGAGCTTGCGCGACACCAGCAGCAGACTTTCCTGCACCGCGTCCTCGACGTCGTTCACCGCGCAGTGGTACTCGGCGTACCGGCGCAGATCCTGGCGCGAACGCATCAGCACGCGCTCGAGCGACGCGCGATCGCCGCGACGGGCGCGTTCGAGGTTCAGTTGGAAATCGGGGTCCTGCTGCACGGCCTGCTCCTGTGTGATCCGCAATCTACGCCGCATGGCGACGGCGCATGTGCACAAAGAGTTAGGCCGTGCGCGCGGGGGTGCGCGACAGGCGACCGCGGATCGCCGGGGTTCAGGTTGCGTTTATTCCGGGGCGCGGCGCATAGGCCGGAAGTCATGGTCCGGCCGGGCGAAGCGGGATGCGGCAGTGCGGCTCAGGTCGCCGTGCTGGACTCGTCCCGCTTTTCGCGCGGGGGCATCGAGTTCTCGCCGTGTTCCTGGAACCAGATGTTCTCGGCGATGTTGGTCGCGTGATCGCCGACGCGTTCGAGGTTCTTGGCCATGAACAACAGATGGGTGCAGGGCGTGATGACCCGGGGGTCTTCCATCATGTAGGTCAGCAGTTCGCGGAACAGGCCGGTG
>JAYRTK010000053.1:0-14679 GCA_041919595.1 Lysobacteraceae bacterium | reverse complement strand
GAATCCGGCGCTGTTCCATTCCAATCGCATCGACGAGGTCGTGCACGCGGCGGTGGATGTGGCCAACCGGTTCCTGTCCGGCAGCGATCGCCCGATGGTGGTCGCGGGCTATTCGCTCGGCGGCAATTTCGCGCTGCGGGTCGCGTTGCGCGCGCGCGCGGCGGGTCTGCCGCTGGCGCGCGCGGCCGCGGTGTGCCCGCTGCTGGATCCCGCGGTGACGATGACCCGGATGGAGCAGGGGCTGCCGTTCTACATCCGGTATTTCGAGCGCCAGTGGCGCGAATCGCTGCGGCGCAAGCGCGATACCTTCCCCGACGACTACGATTTCGACGACAGTATCCTCCGACTGCGGATGCGCGAGCTGACCCGCTGGATGGTCGAGCGGCACACCGATTTCGACACCCTCGACGACTATTTCAACGGCTATTCGATCGCCGGCGACCGGCTCGCCGGGCTCGATGTGCCGGTGGACCTGCTCACCTCCGGGGACGATCCGGTGATCCCGGTGGACGAGTTCCGCGCCCTGCGCCTGCCGGAGACGGCCGCGATCGAGATCGCGCCCTGGGGTGGTCATTGCGGGTTCCTGGAGAGCGCCCGCCTCGACGGGTACGCCGAGCGCTGGGTGGCGGGGAAGCTCGCTTCCGCCCTGACGTCCTGATGTCCCGACCCCGGACGGGCCGGGCGGTCCGGGCGGTCCGGGGCGGGCGGTACACTAGGCGGCTCCGGGCCCAGGCCCTGCCGTCCAGACCTCTTCCATGCTCGACAAGATCATCGCCGCGCTCGATCGCGGCGCCCACGCCGAAGCCCTGTCCCTGGCCCGTGTGGCCGTGGCCGAGGCCACGCACGACGCCCGTGCCCATGCCCTGCTGGCCCACGCCGAGCGCGCCGGGGGCGACAACGCCGCCGCGCTGCAGGCGATCAACCGTGCGGTGCTGCTCGCGCCGGACGACGCCGGCATCCATTTCCAGCGCGCCGGTTTCCTGCTGAAGGAATACAAGCTGGACGAGGCCACCGCCGCCCTCGCTCGGGCGCTCGATCTCGACCCGAACCAGTTCGGCGCCTACATCCTGCAGGCGCAGATGGCGATCGGCCGCGGCAACGTCGACGAGGCTGAACGGCTGCAGCGCTCCGCGGCGCGCCTGGCGCCGGATCATCCGTGGGTGAAGACCATCGAGGGGATGGTCGCGCTGCGTCGCGGCGACGCCGCCCGCGCGCAGGCGCTGCTGACCCGGGCATCGAGCCGGATGCCGGACGATCCGCAGGTGCTGTACGCGCTCGGCTTCGCCCACCTGCACCAGCGCAACTACGCCTTCGCCGAACAGACCTTCCGCCGCCTGATCGAACATTCGGCCGAACTGAAGGGCCTGCGCGGCATGCTCGCCGACATCCTGCTGCAGCAGCAGCGTCCGGAAGAGGCGCTGGAGGTCCTGCAGCCGCTGCTCGACGATCCCGAGACCGCGACCCCGGCGCTGAAGCGTCTGACCGCGGAACTCGAACTCACCCTCGGCCGCCACGAGCGCGCGATCGCCCTGCTGCGCGAGGCGGTGACCGAGGAGCCGCGCGATCCGCGCGCCTGGGGGCTCGCCGCCGACATCTGGCGCCGCACCGGCGACCACGAGGATGCCCGCCGGACGCTCGACGCCAGCCTCGCGCAGCATCCGCAGGCGGTGCCGCTGTGGCAGTTGCGGCTGGCCTTCGAGGCCGAGGGCGGCGACGGTGCCGTGGCGGTGACCGAACGCTGGCTCGCGGCCATGCCCGACGACGTGCGCGCGCTGGAAGCGGCGATGCACCTGCACGAAGCCCGTGGCGACGACGAAGCGGCCGCTGCGCTGGCGCAGCGCATCGTCGAGGTCGAGCCCGGCCGCACCAGCGCCGAAATGCGCCTGCTCGACCGCATGATCCGCGATCGTCCCGACGACGCGGTCGCCCATGTGCAGTCGCTGATCGCGCGTGCCCCGGACGATGCCGCCAAGCGCGGGCTGATGCCGTGGCTGGGGTATGCCCAGGACCGCGCCGGTCGCCATGGCGAGGCGGTGCTGAGCTGGAACGCCGTGAATGCCGGTGAAGCCGCTTCGCGCTGGCCGCTGACCGCGCCGGGCCATGCCGGCGGCCCGTGGCCGGAGGCCGCGACGCACGTGCCGGGGACGCCGCCGGTCGCCTATCTGTGGGGCCCGCCGGGGTCGGGCGTGGAGAAGGTCGCCGCGGTGATCGGTCATGCCGGCTATCCGCTGCGCGCGGACCGGTTCACGCCGAATCCGCCGCAGGATCCCTTCCAGAATCCCGACACCATCGCCGCCCTCCAGGACGGCCGGCTCGCACCGGAGCGCGTGCTCGCCGAGTGGCGCGCGGCGCTGCCCGCGCGGGGTGTCGCCGACGGCATGATCATCGACTGGCTGCCGTTCTGGGACAACGCCTTCCTGAAAGTGCTGCGCCCGCTGCAGCCCGGCGCGATCGTCGTGATCGCATTGCGCGATCCGCGCGACATGCTGCTGGAATGGATGGCGTTCGGCAGCCTGATGCCGTTCGCGCTGGCCTCGCCGAACGAGGCGGCGCTGTGGCTGGCGCGCCAGTTGCAGCATGCGCTCGCGCTGCACCAGAACGAACTGCAGCCGCACCGGATCGTCCGCACCGATCACGCGCTGGCCGATGTCGAGGCCTTCGCCGCCGATGTCGGCGGCGCGCTGGGTCTGGAACAGATCCTGGTCCCGCCCCCGGCGGTGCTCGGCCCGCAGCGTTTCGCCTACGGCCACTGGCGCCACTATGTGCGGCCGCTGGCCGAACCGTTCGCCCTGCTGCAGGACGTGGCCCAGGCGCTGGGTTATCCGGCGGAGTGAATCCACACCGCATCGCACGGGAGGTGCGCATGAAGATCGTCAGCGACAGTTTCGAGCACGGCCGGCGCATCCCGGCCGAATTCGCGATGGGCACGCCGGAAGGCTTCGGCGGCAATCGCAATCCGCATCTGCGCTGGGACGACGTCCCGACCGGGACCCGCGGCTTCGCGCTGCTGTGCATCGACACCGACGCGCCTACCGACGGCGCGCTGGTCGCCGATGCGGCGACGCCGATCCCGGTCGCGCACCCGCGCGGCGACTTCGTGCATTGGGTGATGGCCGACCTGCCCGCCGACGTCCGCGAACTCGCCGCCGGCGCCTGCAGCGACGGCGTGACCGTGCGCGGCAAGCCCGCGCCCGGCGGTCTCGCGGGCGCGCGTCATGGCCTCAACGACTACACCGGCTGGTTCGCCGGCGATGTCGACATGCGCGGCGATTACCTCGGCTACGACGGCCCGTATCCGCCCGGCCACGATCTGCGCCTGCACCGGTATTTCTTCCGGGTGTTCGCGCTGGACGTCGAACGGCTCGAACTGCCGGCACGCTTCACCGCCGCGGATGTGTTCCGCGCGATGCACGGCCATGTGCTGGCGGAAGCGGCGACGTACGGCACGTACTCGCTGCATC
The DNA here is from genome assembly GCA_041919595.1 of Lysobacteraceae bacterium. Classification (GTDB taxonomy): domain Bacteria; phylum Pseudomonadota; class Gammaproteobacteria; order Xanthomonadales; family Xanthomonadaceae; genus Lysobacter_I. The sequence goes on along the minus strand of JAYRTK010000053.1, from coordinate 11,218 downwards.
CCGCAGTGACGAGCTGAGTTCTCGCGCACGGCGCGGAAGCGCGAAGGGCGCCATGCGCGAGCGAATCCCTGCGATGCGCCGTCGGCGAGGATCGAGGCCTCGACCCCGGACGAACGGCTGGAGATCGAATGCTCTTTCCGTACGCGATCTGGCGGGTCATGCAGAGGGACGAGGCGGGTCTGGCACGGCTGGCACGAGTCGCTGGTGCGGACCTGGGGGGCGCAGGCGCCGGTGAGCGCCCGCGCGGGCCGGGTTCAGGCCTTGAGCGCCGACATCGGCGCGCCGAAGTTGATGTGGAAAGGCAGACCGCCGATGACCAGTGCGGGTACCGACTGCACGCCGGCGGCCTCGGCTTCGGCGATGCGCGCGCGCTGATCGCCCAGATGCACGCTCTCGACCGCGAATCTTGCGGGATCGAGCGCCTGCGCGAGCTGGCGCTCGGCCTCGACGCACACCGGACAGCCGGCGTGGTAAAACAGGGCGGTGGTTTTCATTGCGGAACATCCTGGTACGTCGCGACATCGCGACCGCGTCATGAAGCCATCCGCGCGCAGCCCGCGCCAGCGGGCACTTTCCGGTGGGTCACGCACGAAACGGTGTGCATCGTTGAATCGGCAGCAGAAAAAAAGTTCCGTGCGACCGCGCGCCTACGCCAGTCTCGAGGACGTGGTCGGTTGCAAATGGTCGGTGAGCGTGCTGCTCGCGCTGCGCGATGGCGTGTCGCGACCCGGTGAACTCGAGCGCGGCATCGACGGCATTTCCACCAAGGTGCTGGGCGAACGTCTGCGCAAGTTGCTGAAATACGGGCTCGTCACCCGCGAGCGCTTCGCCGAGTCGCCGCCACGGACCGAATACCGGTTGACCGCGTTCGGCGAGGAACTTGCCGCGTTGATCGAACGGATCCGGGCATTGGATCGCGCGCGCGGTTGAACTGCGGTGGCACGGCGGTGGCGCGACCGAGGCCGCGCCACCGGGGTTCGCCATCAGGGCTGCACCCATCAGCGCTGCATCGTCAAGGCAGCATCGTCACGGCAGCATCGTCACAGCTGCAGCGGCTTCGCCTGGAATTCCAGCACCTGGCCCTCGTCGCCGGTGAGTCGCAGCCGGTACGGTTGCGGTTCCAGCAGTTCGGCCCTGAACTCGCGGTTGAGCAGTTCGACGAAGCTGCGGTCGGCCAGGTTCTTCTCGTCCGTGCAGGCCATGCGCGTGGTGATGGCGACCTCGAACGCCATGCGCTTGCCCGACAGGGTGTAGCCGCCGCGGATGGTGTTGCAGCCGCCGTTGGCGACGACTTCGCCGCGATCGAAGGTCATCTCGAAATCGATGCCCTGGGCGCGGACCGCGGCGGCGCTGTCGGCGCCGGTCGCCGACGCCAGCGCCCAGCCGCCGGTGTTGATCAGCTCGTCGCGGTCGACGCGCACGCTGCGGCCTTCGCCGGCGGCACCGCCGCCGGCACCGGCATTGGCATCGGCCGTCATGTCGCCCGCGTCGCCGGCATGGGCGCAGGCGGTGATGAGCAGCAGCGAGGCGGTCAGCAGGGGAAGGCGGTGGGTCATGTCGTTCTCCGGAGGGGATGCAACGATGTGGTGTCGCGATGCGACGGTGTGGACGGACGCGGGACGCGGGCGTTCACGGCTCGACCGGTGCCGACTCCGATTCGATCACGCTCTCGAGCACATGGGCGACCTGTGGCGCGTCCGCGGGCGCGCCGGGAATCTGGAAGCGGCGCACGCGCAGCACGTTGCGGACGCCGGGTTCGTGCCGGTAGCCCTCGATCGCGAGGCTCGACAGCTGCCATGGCCCGGGTTCGCCCACCGGCAGGCCGTCGTCGCCGTACCGCACTTCGCGCAGCTTCAGGCAGTTGACCAGATCGGGCGACAGCGGCGGATGGCAACGTTCGGTCCGGGACGCGACCTCGAAATACAGCGTCAGGCCCGGCCCGCCGTAGCGCGTTTCCGGTGTCGGCGTGCCGACGAAGCGCAGCACGTCGCCGTTGGCGGCGGTCCAGATCATCCGCGGCGCATCGCCGGACTCGAAACGTATTGTCGCCTCGCCTTCGAGGCGACGCGCGATCTCGCCGTCCAGCGCCATGATCGGCGCTTCCACGCAGGCCATCTTGGTCGAGATCAGCTGCCCCACGCGGACGCGATCGTCGTGGACGCGCACGATGGCGCTGATCTGGTTGCAGGCGTTGCCGACGGCGATGCGGCCGTCGACGAAATCGAAGCGGATCGGCTGGTTCTGCCGGACCAGCAGTGCGCCGATGCGCTTGCCGCCGGTGTCGCTGGCGTCCTGCAGATGCCAGTGGTAACCGTCCAGCGCGATGGGGTCCGCCGGTGACGCGTCGTCGTCCGATGCCGATCCCCTGGTCGCGGCGTCCGCGGATGGACGGGCGCAGGCGGCGAGGCTCAGGGTCAACAGCAGGGACAACAGCGGGACCGGTCGGGTCATGGCGAGCTCCATCTGGCGATTGCGTCCGTGGAACGACCGCCCGGGACGTTCGGGGTTCCCGGCGGGCGTCGCGAGCCCGCACCATACACCGATCGGATGCGCCCGCGCCCGATCGCGGGCGACGCGTTCAGCCGCCTCGCGGACGCAGCGCCAGGGCGAAGCCGCCGGCGATCAGGCCCCAGAAGGCCGAGCCCACGCCGAGCGGCGCCAGGCCCGAGGCCGTGACCAGAAAGGTGATCAGCGCCGCCTCGCGATCCCGGTCCTCGCGCACGGCCGCGACCAGGCTGTTGCCGATGGTGCCGAACAGGGCCAACCCCGCCACGCCCATCACCAGTTCCTTCGGAAACGCGGCGAACACGCCGGCGACGGTCGCCCCGAAGAGCGCGGTCAGCAGATAGAACAGCCCCGCGAACACCGCGGCCACGTAACGCTTCGACGGATCCGGATGGGCCTCGCGACCGCTGCAGATCGCGGCGGTGATCGCCGCCATGCACAGCGAATACGCGCCGAACGGCGCCAGCAGCACGTTGACCGCGCCGACCCAGCCGATCGTCGACGACACCGGTGGTGCGTAGCCAGAAGCCCGCAACACCGCGATACCGGGCACATTCTGCGAGGCCATCGTCACCACGAACAGCGGCAGCGCGATGCCGAACAGCGCCGCCATCGACAGCGTGGGCGACGTGAACACCGGTGCCGCCACCTGCAGACGGACCGCGTCCAGATGCAGCAGCCCGCCGGCACCGGCGATCAGCATGCCCAGCAGCAGCGTCGCCAGCACCGCGTAGCGCGGGAACCAGCGTCGCCCGCACAGGTACAGCACGAACATCGCCAGGGTCATCGCCAGCTGCGTCTTCATCGACACGAACACGTCCATGCCGAAGCGCAGCAGCACACCGGCGAGCAGGCCCGAGGCCAGCGACAGCGGCAGTCGGCGCATGATCCGCTCGAACACGCCCGAGAACCCGACCGCCGCGGTCAGCGCGGCGACCAGGACGAACGCGCCGATGGCGTCCGACAGCGGGACGCCGGCGTTGGCGGCGATCAGCATGGCCGCGCCGGGCGTCGACCAGGCGGTGACGGCCGGCATGCGCCAGCGCAGCGACAGCACGATGCAGGTGACGCCCATGCCGATGCCCAGCGCCCACAGCCACGAGGCGATCTCCGCTTCCGACGCGCCCAGCGAACGCGCGGCCTCGAACACGATCACCGCGGAGCTGGTGAAGCCGACGAGCACGGTGACGAAGCCGGCCGCCACCGAGGACGGCGCGATGTCGCGGCGCAGATCGCGCCACCACGGGCCGCGCGTGACGTCCGCGCTGTCGGTGGAGGGCACGGTCGCGGTCATTCGCCGGCGGGCAGGATCAGCAGCAGCGCCGCGCCGAGCACGAAGCGATAGATGGCGAAGGCGGTGAAGCGGTGGCTCTGGATGTAGCGCAGCAGCCACTTCACCGCGACGAAGGCGGTGATCGCCGAGGCGACGAAGGCGACGGCGAGCGCGCTCCAGTCCTCGTCGCCGACGTGCCCGTCCTTGTACAGGCTCAGCAGCTCGTAGCCGGTGGCCGCGAACATCGTCGGGATGCCGACCAGGAACGCGAATTCGGTGGCAGCCACGCGATTGGTGGTCCCGGCGAGCAGGGCGACGAAGATCGTCGCGCCGGAGCGCGAGGTCCCCGGGAACACGCCGGCCACCACCTGCGCGATGCCGACCAGCACGGCCACGGTCCAGGTGATCGCCGCGCGTTCGCCGAGGGCGGCCGCGCGTTTCGCCGCGAAATGTTCGGCCAACAGCATCCAGGCACCGCCGAGGATCAGCGCCCAGGCGATCGGCGTCACCGTTTCCGGCAGTTCCCAGCCCAGCGCCTTCACCGCGAGGCCGCCGATCGCGGTGACGCCGAACGCGACCGCGAGCTTGAAGGCGTAGTCGACGTTCTCCGGCTTGCGGAAACCGACCAGCAGGTTCCACAGCCGTTCGCGGTAGATCGCCACGACCGCGAGGATCGCGCCGGCCTGGATCGCGACGTTGAACAGATCGCTGCGCGCGCCCAGCCAGTGCTGTGCGATGAGCAGGTGCCCGGTGCTGGAGATCGGCAGGAATTCGGTGATGCCCTCGATGATGCCGAGGAGCAGGGCGTTGAGCAGGTCGGACATGCGGTCGATCGCGAAGGCAAAGGCGAAGTGTACCGGTCGCGATGCGGGGCGTTCGTCCTTGGCGCCGCCGCCGCGATCCCCCCGGGGGGATCGCGATGCCTCGGTGCGTGTCTCCGGCGGATCGCTCAGGGCGAGATCACCAGGGTCAGCCCCGGGTACGCGGCGAGGATCGGCCGCAGCGGCTGGAAGAAGGTGATCGGCGTGCCCACGGTGCAGTTCTCGGTCGTGCCCGGGTTGAACGAACCACCCGACGTCACGCCCTGGGCCTGTCCGTCCGGGGTCACGAACGAGCCGCCGGAATCGCCGGTGCCGACGCAGGCGCTGGAGCGCGACAGGTTGTAGACGATGCCCGAGGCGCCGTAGTTCACGGTCACGCCCGTGGCGACCAGCGCGCCGCAACGCGCGCCGGTGCGCGCGCCCGAACGGCAGATCGCGGCGTTCAGCGCGGCGGGGATGTCGCCGCGGACCGGCAGATTGCCGCCGTAGCTGTAGGCGTTCACCCACGGCCGCGGGATGCCCAGCGGATTGGTGTTGTGGACGACGGCGTAGTCGCTCCCCGGAAACACCGAGGCGGCGATGTAGCCCAGCGACTGTCCGGTGGGGTGGGTCACCGCGGTATTGACCACGCCGCAATGCCCGGCGGTGACGAATCCATTGGCCGCGCCCAGCGTGACGCTGAAGCCGATCGAGCACCAGCCACCGGTCGCGAGGTTGTAGCGGTCACCGCCGCGGATATCGAAGGTCGCCTGTTGCGCCGGTCGCGGGCGCGCAGTCGATGTTTCGAAGCGGATGGTGGCGATGTCGGCTCCGCTCGCGGCGACGAAATCGATCGCGGCGTCGGTCGCGCCGACATCGGTGGTCACGATCACGCGGTTGCTGCGCGGATCGACGTGCCAGGACTGGATGCCCGGATCGAGTTTGCCGCCCGCCGTCGAGGCGCGCAGCGCGCGAGCGCTGTCGTCCAGGCGTGCATGCGCAGCCCGCAGCGCCGCGAGGCCGTGCGCGACCACCCGCACCTGCACGCCGAGCGCGCGCGCCTTCGCGGCCTCGCGCTGCCCGGCGACCGCGACCACCGGTTCGTATTCGCCCAGCCGGTTGCGTTCGAGCCAGGTGCCCGCGTAGCTGTCGCCGAGCGCCGCGCTCGCCTGTCGTTCGATCTCGGGAGCGCGTCGTTGTGCGGTGAGATATTGCGGAATCTGGCCGGGCATGATGCCCAGATCGCGTTGCATCGCGAAGCGGATCTCTTCGGGAATCCGGAGGGCGTCATCGCCTGGTGCGGCCATCGCGCCGGGAGTTGCGAAGAGCGCGCAGATCGCGAGCGAAAGAACGGACGCGGCGGCGCGCCCGGACAGCGAAGTGTTGTGCATGTGGAACTCCTTTTCTGCGAGGGGGCGGCGACACGGCAGAAGGATGCCGCCGGCCCGCATGGTTCGCGCCGACGGTGCCGGCATCGCGGCGTCGTGTTGCACGACGCGACGACCGCCTCCGTCGATGCGGCCGAAACCGTTGCGGTTTCGTGCCGTGTCCGCAATCCATGCGTGGCATGCGCACTCTACGCCGCGACGATCTCAGCCGCGGCGAGTCCGAGTGACGCGCGTCGCGAAAACGCATGTGGTGCGCGTGAGACTTTCGTCCAATGGGAGTCGCGGAGCGTTGTCCGTTGACGCCGGCGCGGCATCGCTCAGTACGGCTGCCCCAGACGCAGGAACACCGCTTCCTCGCCCTCCTCGGCCAGGCCCAGGCCGAAATAGATCGGACCCAGCGGCGTGTCCAGCGCGCTGTAGAGGCTGCCGGCGAAGATCGTGCGATCGAACGCCGGCCGCTGCCCCGCGCGCCAGACCTGGCCGGCTTCCAGCGAGCCACCGACGAACAGCGGGTATTGCAGCACCTGCGCCAGCGGATAGTTGTACTGCAGCGTGGCCAGCGCCGAGCCGGTGCCGCGGAGCCGATCGATGCCGTAACCCGACAGCCGGAACGGGCCGCCCAGCGTCGCCACGTCCTCGTGGGCATCGCCGCGACGATCTCGGGCCTGCGCGGCGATCAGCCAGCGGCCGCGCAGCGCGGTGAACGCGAACGCGGCCTGCGCGCGCGAGGAAAAGCCTTCGGTGTCGGCGTCCAGCATCGGCAGATAGCGGGTGTGGCGCGCATCGAGGTACCAGCCGGACGAAGGAAACTCGGCGTCGTCCTGGGTATCGAGGGTCAGCTGCAGATCGACGCCTGCGCTGGTCGCGGTCCGCGGAATCGCCGCCGGCAGCGAATCGGCGCGCAGATCGTAGTGATTGCGGCGCAGGAACGGCGTCGCCGACAGTTCGCCGTGACCGGACAGGGTCAGCCCGAGGCCGCTGCGGACCTCCCAGCGGTTGTAGCGGTAATCGCCGGTCGTGCCGGCCGCGTCGATCAGCGCTTCGTTCTCGCCCACCCATTCCAGCGACGGCCGCAGGAACGCGCTGCGCCGCAGGTTCAGCGGCTGATTGAATTCGGCGAACGCGCGATTGCGGTCGCCCAGCCGCGCCTCCAGCGCGAGATCGCCGCCGAAGCGGTTGAATTCGCGCTTCGCGTAGCGTGCGCCGATCTGGTATTCGCCGCCGCCCTCGAAATCGTCCTGCATGAACAGGCCGAACTTGAGCGTGCCGTCCTCTTCCCAGCGCCGGCTGCGGGTGACGTAGGTCAGCACGCTGCCGCCGTGTTCGCCGGCGTCGACGGTGTAGTAGGCGCGCGAGAATTCGCCGAGCCCGTGCAGGCGGGCGAGGTCCTGCTCGATCTTCGCCGCCACCACCGCATCGCCCGGCCGCGCGGTGATGCGCGCGCGGATCGCGGCGTCGTCCATGGCCGACGTGTTCACCAGTTTGATCCGCTCGATCGCGCCGATCGGCGACAACCGCGCGCGTCGCGCCGCGCGCCAGGCGGCATAGGCTTCCGGATCCAGGCGCATCGACTGCAGCGCCGGCAGCGCGGCGGTCGTCGCTGCTTCGCCCAGGGGAATGCCCTGATCGAGCCCGGCGGTGAAATCGGCCGAACTCAGGTCGCCCAGTGCGGGCACGATCAGCACGTCGCCCGCGCCGAGCCGTTCGCGCTGCCGCTGCGTCTCGCGCCGCATCAGCGCGGTGATCATCTGGTCGGTGATGCTGAAGGGATCGAGCAGTTGATCGCGGGTCTTCAGCGTCGCGCCGATGTCGACGGCGATGATCCGCCGCGCGCCCCAGCCCTGCGCGATCTCCACCGGAAGATTCATCGACGCGCCGCCGTCGATCAGCGAGCGCTCGCCGTAGCTCACCGGCGCGAACGCGCCCGGCACCGCCATGCTCGCGCGCACCGCGTTGACCAGATCGCCGCGATCCATCGCCACCGCCTCGCCGGTTTCCAGATCGGTGCCGATCGCGCGATACGGGATCGGCAGATCGTCGAAGCGTTCGATGTTCGCGCTCGGCAGCAGCGCCGCGCGCAGGGCCACCGCCAGGCGCTGGCCCTCGAAGACCGACGGCGGCAGTCCGAGCTTGCCGTCGCGCAGTCCGAACCCGCCCTTGGCGACGAAACTGCGGTCCTCGGCCTTGCGTCGCGTCGTGAACACGCGCCGGTCGACGCGGTCGACGAACATCGTGTTCCAGTCGAGCGCGCGCATCTGGGTCTCGATCTCGGTCGCGGTCAGGCCGCTGGCGTAAAGACCGCCGATCACCGCGCCCATGCTGGTGCCGACGATGCAGTCGACCGGAATGCGTTCGCGTTCCAGCACCTTGATGACCCCGATGTGGGCCATCCCGCGCGCACCGCCGCCGCTGAGGACGAGGCAGGTGTCGAAACCGGCCGATTGGGCGCGGGCGGTGCCTGCGGCGAGCAGGAGGACGAGGCTGGCGAGCAAGCGAATCCGCATGGGGTCCGGGTCCGGGCAGGAGTTGTCTCGAAAGAGTGCGTTCTTCGGCCGGGTTGCACCAGATTGGTGCTCAACACCTCGGATGAAGCCGCGCCTTCCTTTGGGATCAATAGTTTAGCGCGCCTGCGGGGCTGGCACGCGGCTTGCAAGAGTCTCGCCATCCATCTCACCCATCGGAGCTTCCGAAGATGTCCCTCGAGCACGTCGAAAAACTCATCAAGGACCACAAGGTCGAATTCGTCGATCTGCGCTTCACCGACATGCGCGGCGTGCAGCACCACGTCACGTTCCCGAAATCCATCGTCGAGGCCAGCCTGTTCGAGGACGGCAAGATGTTCGATGGCTCGTCGATCAGCGGCTGGAAGGGCATCAACGAGTCCGACATGATCCTGCTGCCGGATGCCGGCACCGCCTTCCTCGATCCGTTCACCTCGGATCCGACCCTGGTCCTGACCTGCGACATCCTCGATCCGGCGACCATGCAGGCCTATTCGCGCGATCCGCGCGGCGTGGCCAAGCGCGCCGAGGCCCACCTCAAGGCCAGTGGCATCGCCGACACCGCGTTCTTCGGTCCGGAGCCCGAGTTCTTCATCTTCGACAGCGTCCGCTTCGCCAACGAGATGGGCCACACCTTCTTCCACATCGATTCGGAAGAGGCGCACTGGAACTCCGGTCGCGAGTACGAAGGCGGCAACACCGGCTACCGGCCGATGGTGAAGGGCGGCTACTTCCCGGTGGCGCCCCTGGATTCGCTGCACGATCTCCGTGCCGAGATGTGCAAGACCCTGGAAGAAGTCGGCATCGAAGTCGAAGTGCACCATCACGAAGTGGCGAACGCCGGCCAGTGCGAGATCGGCACCAAGTTCAACACGCTGGTGCAGAAAGCCGATGAACTGCTGACGATGAAGTACATCATCAAGAACGTCGCCCACCGCAACGGCAAGACCGCGACCTTCATGCCCAAGCCCATCGTCGGCGACAACGGCAGCGGCATGCACGTGCACCAGTCGCTGGCCAAGGGCGGCGTGAACCTGTTCTCCGGTGACGGCTACGGCGGTCTGTCGCAGATGGCGCTGTGGTACATCGGCGGCATCTTCAAGCACGCCCGTGCGATCAACGCGTTCGCCAACTCGACCACCAACAGCTACAAGCGCCTGGTGCCGGGTTTCGAAGCGCCGGTGATGCTGGCCTATTCGGCGCGCAACCGCTCCGCCTCGTGCCGCATTCCGTACATCGCGAACCCGAAGGCGCGCCGCATCGAGATCCGCTTCCCCGATCCGATGAACTCCGGCTACCTCACGTTCGCCGCGCTGATGATGGCCGGCCTCGACGGCATCAAGAACCAGATCGATCCGGGTTCGCCCAGCGACAAGGATCTGTACGACCTGCCGCCGGAAGAAGAGAAGAACATCCCGACCGTGTGCCACAGCCTCGATCAGGCGCTGGAAGCGCTGGACAAGGATCGCGAGTTCCTCAAGGCCGGCGGCGTGTTCTCCGACGACTTCATCGACGGCTACATCGCGCTGAAGATGCAGGAAGTCACGCGCTTCCGCGCGGCGACGCATCCGCTCGAATACCAGATGTACTACACCATCTGATGCGAGACCGGGGCGCCATGCGTCGTTGCATCGGGCCGGCGGATGTCCGGCCCGGCGCAGCGCGCCGGGCGTTCGGAAGGCATGCGCGGCGGTGCCGCGCGAACACGCCTTCCTCGCCCGCTCGAATACCAGATGTACTACACGATCTGATGCGAGACCGGGGCGCCATGCGTCGTTGCATCGGGCCGGCGGATGTCCGGTCCGGCGCAGCGCGCCGGGCGTTCGGAAGGCATGCGCGGCGATGCCGCGCGAGCACTCCTTCCTCACCCGCTCGAATACCAGATGTACTACACGATCTGATGCTGCTGCTCGACGGGGCGGCCGAGAGGCCGCTCTATCGGTGGGAACGGAGAAACGACGATGGACATCCGGATCGACGACCTCCGCGGGCCCGAGATCGCGCGGTTGCTGCAGGAACATCTCGACGAGATGTTCCTGCATTCGCCGCCCGAGAGCGTGCATGCGCTGGATCTGGACAAACTGCGTTGTCCGGAGATCACGTTCTGGACGGTGTGGGAAGACGGCGAACTGCTGGGATGCGGCGCGCTGAAGGCGCTGGATGCGGCGCACGGCGAGATCAAGTCGATGCGCACCGCGACGCGACATCTGCGCAGGGGCGTGGCGGCGACGTTGATGCGTCACATCCTGCAGGTGGCACGCCAGCGCGGCTATCGGCGGTTGAGTCTCGAAACCGGATCGCCGGATGCGTTCCAGCCGGCGCGCGCGATGTACGAGCGTTTCGGTTTCGGGGAATGCGGGCCGTTCGGCGACTACGTCGAGGATCCGTACAGCGTGTTCATGACGATCGAGCTGTGAGGTCGTCGGCGCAAGGCGCGAAAACGCGATGGAGCGCGAAGGCAGGGATGCGGTAGAGGCGAAGGCTTTTGGCTTGACGAGGCACGGGAAACGCGGACGCAGCTTCCTTCCCCACGTCGGACTGCGCTGCGGTTCCCCAGCGGGACCCACGATCCCCGCGCATCGTTTCCGCGGTTTCGCGGAACGGTGCGCGGGGAGACGGGTCGACCACGAACGCCGGCGCCGCGGCGTCGGCGTTCTCCATCCACGGGGAGAGCGCATGAAACTGATCACCGCCATCATCCGGCCGTTCAAGCTCGACGAGGTGCGCGAAGCCTTGTCGGAGATGGGCGTG